>JAKPPK010000196.1 GCA_029547385.1 Candidatus Latescibacterota bacterium | reverse complement strand
GACCTACCCACCGGCCGGGACACGATCTAGAACTAGAGATCCGAAGGTCTCAGGGTGACGAAGTGTTCACCGACCGATGGCTCGGCCCACAGCCTCCCACCCCGGACAAGGCCCGGAACGAGACGATGCAGCCCCATTAGGGTGGTGTCCCCGGGTAATGCGCGAGGGGCCAAGGCTAGGATGAACAACATTCAAATGCGATGAGACCGGTCCGAAGAGTCAGGAATGGTTCATGGGTTTGTTCAAGAGCAAGCGTCCGATGCTTCCGAGTTTCGAGGGTGAGAGCCTAGCCGCGCTCCTGGCCAACCCCGAGTGGGCATACGCCATCGGTCAAGCCGGATTCGACCCCAACAAATGCGAGGTCGTACTCCGTGTTTCGGAAGTCCTAGTTGGCTCCGGGGGTGTACCAGAATCGGGCAGACCTGCCATCCTCATGGGACAAGGAGATCGCATAGCTTTGGCATTCCCCGCAGAGAGGGAGGTCAAAGTCTCATCTCGCGATAAGCACCGTGCCGAGATCCAAACCACACGCTCGGGCTCCTTCCAGATCGTCTTTGGCAACGTTGAAAACCTAAACGTCTTCGGGTTCTGGGGCAGCAAGGACCAACTGAGCCGAGGCACCATCGAAGGCCAAGCATTTGGGTCCTACATGACCATGTTTCTTCGTGGGCAGTTGCGCCCGGGACAGATCTTCGGAACCCCTCAAGGCATCGCAACACTAGTCACGGAGTCAGTTGACAAGCCCCACCCCGGCGCAGAGCGGGTACTGATCACACCGGACCTGATGAGAGAGGCCCGCCAGTTCATGGAGAGTTGGACCCACATCGTGGGCCAGGCGCCGGACGAGATCTTCTGGCCGGCATTGGAACGCTTCGGGCACCTAGGCGGGGCCACGCAGGGAGCTGCTCTACTCGCTATCCAGAGCCAGCACGAACTGCAACGCACCCTCGATCAGCCATGGCAGACTTGGGCGAACATTGGCCACAAGGCGTTGGAGTCCGGTGATCTTGAACTGACAGTTTGGGTGTTCCTCTTCGCCTACGTGATGGTCGAACAAGTGGGGTTCGACGCAAACATCACCGCGCGGTGCGGGTTCAGGGAGCCGGGCGATCAGACCTACCACCAGATCGCTAGTCAGGCGCTGGCAGCTGCCGACCAGGCACCACAGGGCTGGACAGTAGTCGAGCGTGCAATCGCCCCTCCCACGACCAAGGAAGACCTGCAGACGGGCTTGAGAGGACTCCTGGGTCAATGAAGTTGGCATAGAATTGCTAACCAAGGCATTTCGCGAATGAGCGACGCGCCGATTAGCCTGCATCGTTCACGGTCGATCGGCGCGGCGGGGGCCTGAACGTACGGAAGTGCCTGTCCTACCAGGGAAACGGGACTGCTGCACGGATAGGAGACATCGACTCTGTGGTGTCGTGAGGTGCCGCGGGAGAGGATGTGCCCCATGCCTAGGCCGTACCCCAAGGAGTTCCGCCAGGACGTGGTTCGGGTTGCCCGGGCCCGTGAGGACGGGACGACGTTGAAGCAGATCGCCAAGGATTTCGGGATCTCAGAGTCTTGCTTGACGAACTGGATGTCGATCGCTGACCGGCAGGACGGGGACACCCCTGTCGCGCTGGTGGGCGAGTCCGGTGAGTTGCGTGAGGCCAAGCGTCGGATCCGTTTGCTGGAGCAGGAGAACGAGGTGTTACGCCGGGCGGCGGCGTACCTGTCGCAGGCGAACATCGCCCCAAAATGATGTACCCGCTCGTCCGTGAGCTGGCCGCCCAGGACGCCCCGATCAGGGTGCCTGTGACGGTGACGTGCCGGGTCCTGAAGATCGCGCGGGCGCCGTACTACCGGTGGCTCGCCAACCCTGTGACCGACGCCGACTGGGTCGCGGCGCACCGCGGGAACGCCCTGTTCGACGCCCACCGTGACGACCCGGAGTTCGGGTACCGGCTGCTGGCCGATGAGGCCCGGGACGCCGGGCAGGACATGTGTGAGCGGACCGCGTGGCGGCTGTGCTCCGAGCACGGCTGGTGGAGCGCGTTCGGGAAGAAGAGGTCCAACAAGAGCCGGCCGGGGCCGCCCGCGCACGACGACCTCGTCGAGCGGGACTTCACCGCCACCGGAGCGAACCAACTGTGGTTGACCGACATCACCGAGCATCGCACCGGTGAAGGCAAGCTGTACATGTGCGCGGTCAAGGACGTGTGGTCCAACCGGATCGTCGGGTACGCCATCGACTCGCGGATGAAGGCTCGCCTGGCCGTGCGAGCCCTCGAGAACGCCGTCGACAACCGCGCTCGTCAGGGCGTGGACGTCGCCGGGTGCATCGTGCACAGCGACAGAGGATCCCAGTTCCGATCCAAGAAATACCTGCGCGCGCTGCACCGGCACGACCTGGCCGGATCCATGGGCCAGGTCGGCTCGAGCGCCGACAACGCCGCCATGGAGAGCTGGTTCGCCCTCCTGCAAAAGAACGTCCTGAACCGACGCACCTGGGCCACCCGCGACCAGCTCCGCCTGGCCATCGTCACCTGGACCGAACGGACCTACCACCGCCGACGCCGCCAAGCCCGCCTCGGGAAGTTGACCCCCATCGAGTACGAGACCATCATGACCACACCGGCCACAAAGGCCGCGTGACCAACCTGTCTCCTATCCGTGCAGCAGTCCTGTTGGGAAGAGCCACGAATGGCTCGTTCGCCGTCACCCTGAGAGCAACCCGGCAACACTTTGTGGACAAGCGCGAGCTTGCCCTCCACGAAGTCGACGATCGGCGACGGTGTGCCTCGACGAACTCCGCGCGCGGCTGAGCACCGGGTGGAGGAGGAACCGGGATAAGCTGGCCCGCTACCCTAGGGCGGCGCGAGTGGAGACTGCGCTGGTTAGGCCTCCTGTACTGGCTGCTCGCGAGTTTGGACGCCCGAGTCATCTGCAGGTTGAGTGGCGAGGCGAACCTGGCCAAAGGATTGTCATGAACGCTTGTGGATGGGTGAATTCAAACCACGTGGCCACGATCCAGACAGTTCGCGCCGTGACGCAAATCACTTGCACGAGACAACCGACGTCAGTTGACTCATGGGACCACCATTACACACTCATGATCGACTATCCTCCGCGAACGGGGACGGTCCACCGTCCAACGGCGCGCCGCATCGCAGAAGTCGTTCGCCAGCGCGCGAGAAGCTTTGTTGGGCACACCCTCCGAAGAAGACACGGTCACGATCCGTGACTAACCGGGGCTCGGCTGTCGCATGCGTGAGCCCGAAGGGAGACCCATGCCTCTGCCGCAGACGGCGCTGCCCGAGGGCTAACCGGGTCACCAGTCATGGCAACCTGGGCCGGTTGGGCATGGACACCCGCATGACCTATACTGCTGGACAGCAGCCGCCTTCCGCTCATCGTACAAAGATTGGACGTCTGATGCCCGACTCAACAATCAAAACGAATGAAACACAAGTCCTGGCTGGTCAACTCCGAAAGGAAATCGGAGTCGTAGATGGCGCCATGCAATCACTCTACACGCGCTGCCAGGCGCGGGCGGAGTTCACCGGGTCACTCCAGGTGGCATACGAAGATCATTTGACCCAATGGAAGCAAGGACAGGCCCGCATGGTCGAACATATGCAAAGCCTGGCAACGATGCTCGATCAACTGGCAACGAACATTGATGGCGAAATGAAGAAGGCCGCTGACGCGGTTCGCGCCTCAGTCACAAACCACTGACAAGCCTCTCCACCACCATGGCCGCAACCTTCGACCCAAGGGTGCAACAGCAACTCGTTGCAGACATTCGAGCGCTTGCGGCGAAAGTGGGGAGGGTAAGCGCACCCGTATTCCATCCCGGAGTGGAAGCAGAGTTTCCACCCTTTCGACAAATTGAGTATCTCGCGACTACGGGCATGTCCGCAATCTCCTTGACAGCGACCTATCTTGAAGGCTTGGCGACCTTCGTCGAGCAGAAGTCTTGGGTCATTGATGAGGCGCTAAAAGATGCGGCCAACAAACTTCAAGGCTCACAAGGCCAGATCCAGGGGAGTTCCGGCAACACGATCCAGGGGAGTTCTGGACTTACCATCCAGGGGTCGCAATAAATGGATCCGACACTCATGCCCTCCCGATAGAAACGTATGAGTGACACCGCAGGGGAGGTTGAAAGTGCGAACTCTGACCGGAAATGTCGGGGACCTCGAAAATATTGCCGTGAGTTTGGAATCCACCGCAGCTGCAATCACACGAATCGGCATCATCGCCATTGCCAGCGCAAATGGTGTCTCGGATCCTGTTGTCACTGCAGTGCAACAAATCTCGCCTGCTCTCCAGAGCCGCCTCGACTCTACATCGCAGGCATTCAAATCGGCTGCGCAAACGATACGCCGGCTAGAACACAAACTTTCTGACCTTGACACAGATGCGACGATTGCGCGCCAGATAGCCGTGGACAATCAGGACCCGACCAAGGTTTGTCGTGAGTACCCGAACGGACTCACGCCCGAAGACTACACATCCCGAGCGCAAACGGCCCGATTGAATGCCTCTATCGAAATCATGCAGATAGTTAACACGTTGCCGGGCCCGATGACACCAGTTGAGTCAGGAGCGGACACTCCGGGACTCACGGGTAGTGATGTCGGTCATCTTGCACTTGACGGGGCCGGGCTAGTTCCTGGGCTGGGAGCCTTTGCGGACATCACGAACGCGCTTTGGTACGGCGTTGAGGGAAACATGAGCGATGCGGGACTCAGTCTCGTTGGTCTCATTCCACTGCTTGGGGACGCTGCCTCAGCAGGTCGCCTAAGCAAGAACGGATACAAGATTGGGAAAGACGCTCTAAAAATCGGTGCCGAAGGCGCCGAGGTAGCCTCCGATGCGGCCCACTACAGCAAACTTCTCGGGAAGCTCGCCCTGGGGTCTACGGCACTGTTCGATGACAGCAGACTGGGGGTAGCAGGATCACAACTGAAGAAGCTTATGCCGTCGGCAAGCATCCAGACAATGTTGCCGACCCCCGAAGTTCGCAAGCTCATTCTTGGCGGTGAAGATTCTGCCTTCAGCTTCAGCCCTTCTGTCCGCGGTTATAAAATCGAGGACTGGGTTGCAATTCTTTGGAGTTCCACGCATAATCTCAAGGGAACCTTCGTTCCACTCAAATTGAACAATAAGGCGATCGACTATGCGACGTACTTAGATGATGGCAACAAGACCATTACGCAGGTGAAGTCCATCGATACTACCGCGAAGACCTATCAATCATATGAAAATCTCACAAACCGTCTAGTAGATATGGGCGAGAGCATTCGGCCAAGCCGCCCAAACGAGCTGATGAAGACTTTTCCGGTGAATCCTCAAGCGGGCCTTGGACTTGACGGCTACGCTGGCCTAATTCGAGAAAATCAAGTGAGCGTCCGCGAACTGGTGATCGCCCTCCCGGACGCGAAACTCACGGATCTCCAACTCAAGGCCTTCAGCGACGCCAACCGCCGCCTCTTGCTTGAAGGTATTCAGATCCACTATATAGAAATACCCCTTTAGCGGAACGGCCTGAACGTGAACGAAGGATCGGAACTCTATCTATTTCTCTACAAAGACAGCCTACTTGTCGAACTCGCCTGGCCCTTCCCCGATAATCGATTCCCAGATCCAGGAACGAATGGCCTAGGACTGGGAATAATCAGGAAGTACGTCAGTTTGCCTGATGACGAGCTTGGCAACCGCATCCTGACCCTACTCTCGACTGCACGACCGGTACTCGCAGGCTTGGTGCCCACTACTTCACTCTCATCGCTGTCGGAACTATCCGCGGACGGGATGACAGATGAGGAGGTATGGGCTGAGATTGACCGTGCCGTGATGGTCCAAAGCGATCCTGAGCGCGGTATGTCCGTGGCTCAGTTGAGGGTCGACCGCAAAGAGCGCTATCAAGCCCAAGTAACAGATCGATACGAAATGCTCGGTCATGAAGCTACTTCGCAGGCGGTGGGGTCGTCTGTTCGCCGTTTGTTGTCCCCAAAATAGTCGCTAGGAGCGGAGCGTGGCCAGTAGGGTGCTTCGGCTCACCGTTAGGGTCGCCGACGGTTCGCGGGCGGATGTCCAGATAGCAGTGGAGGACGATCAGGCGACCATCGCGGATCTGACTGCCGCAATCGTCCGGTGGGCACGCCAAGAGGATAATGGTACGCGCTGGGAACTCGTTGAGCCCGATCTGGGTAGGTTTCCTAGCGACGCTCTGGTCCGAAACGCGCAGCTGCGGGACGGTCAGGAACTTGACGTTCGCGCACTAGAGGCGAGCGGGCAACGAATAGCCCCCACTCTTGGCCACACTGAGCGTCTTCGCCTCGTTCAGGAGTCAGGAATTCAGGCAGGGCTCGCGTGGCCGGTACCGCCAAATCATTTGAAGTTGTCGGTAGAGTCTGGCGATGGCCGACCAAGACGAACGATCCTCCGCCAGGGAGACGCCGGAGCAGTCATCCTAACAGTCCGAGAAGTAGTAGGCCCAGACGGTGCGGTTGTTGCCTGTCACCTGAGTCTTGTTGGTCCCGATGACTCACGCCTTGTTGTCGGGGGACAGGTCGTTGATCAAGCCGAGGGGCACACCGCACCTATAGGCGCTCTGGTCTCCATCCGAATCGTGGACAAGTCTAGACTCCATGATGATAACGTCGATGCGGACATCCCCTTACGTATCCTGGATAGGGCAGAGCACGATGCCATAAGGCCGCGTGGGGGTAGTGTCGACTATCGTGCTCGACCGGTTCGCTTCGAGGCGCTCAGCGCCCCGCTGGTGGAGTCACTGACGCCTCCGGGCAGCCCTCCTGATCACGAACCGTGGTGGCTATCCGTTTCGTCGGAGGCTCTCATGGTTCTCATGTACGTGCTGCTGGCCTTCCGGGACTTCTCAGTGTATTCACTCCTCTTTCCTGCGGCAGCCATTGGCGTTGGTGCTCTTCGCTGGCGTGAGCGCAAACGGCGGACTGATCGGGAAGATGAGAAGTGGGCTGACGACAACGCTGCCTTCACTCGCGAGTTTGGTGTACTTGAATTCCGGGTGCGACAAGAAGCCAGGATCATCGATGCGCGAAATCCAACGATCGGAGCTATGGCTCGCGACGCGCTGGAGCGGGGCCCCCTTTTGTGGTCTCGTCGGATAAATTCGCCCGAGTTTCTTCATCTAGCCGTGGGAATCGGAATCTACCGGTCGGCGAGTAATCTAACAATATCGGGATATCAAACGGATCTATCACTAACGGCGCAACGTAAGGACATTGCTAGTCTTCGACAGTTGGGGGAGGCTCCGATTGAACTGTCCTTCAATGATACTCATCTTGCCATAGTTGGTCCGGACGAAGAGTCTGCCGCCGTCGCTCGCGAGCTCTTAGTGCGCCTTGCAAGCCTGCATTCTCCAGCTCACCTACTTCTGGCGGTTATGCTGCCAAATGACACCACCCAATTAGAGCGTTGGGACTGGATCAAGTGGATACCGCACGTGCATACGCCCGCCGAGGTGTTCGCCGGTCCAAGAGTGGTGGCTGGAGCCGATCAGTGCCGCAAGGCGATTGAGGATAGTTTGCCGCTGGTCGCTGATCCCGAGCGTGACGCGAGGCACATCGTGTTGGTAGTGGACGAGAATAGCGGTGTGCGCTCCGGGGACGTTGAACGGTTCGTTGCGGCAAGCAAAGGACGCGGCCACGTGATCTGGGTCGGAGGCTTGCTCAGCCGGGTGCCGCCCATCGTTGACCGCCAGATTCAAGTAATGGAACCTCATCCAGAGGGAGGGTACTCGGCCATGCTCTATAGCGGCATGCCCGAGGTCGCCGATCGGCTCACCGCGGAGATCGATGCCGTCACCGCAGGCAGCGCCCTTCCGTCGCTTATTGAGGAGTCGTTACAGGGCCCGACTGAATTACGAATGATGGGACTGGACCGCACGCAGGCGGCGGGCATCAGTTCTTGGCTGGCTCCTCTAGTGGATGAGTCTAGCGTGAGAATCTCCGAAGGTATGCCTCAGCGAGTTCTCTTGAGTGATATTGCATCGGCGCCTAGCACGGCGGGAGACGGGCTCAAGGCTCATAAGGAGCTCAGAGCATCGCTCGGCGTTGACGATCGTTCTGTGTTTGGAATCGATCTGGTCGACGACGGACCCCACATGCTGGTTGCGGGGACGACCGGGTCTGGAAAGAGTGAGTTGCTACGCACTCTAGTGCTCTCGCTCGCGAGCAGGTACTCACCGACTGAGGTCGCGTTTCTCTTGGTCGATTTCAAGGGCGGCGCGTCTTTGCGGCAACTCGATACTTTGCCACACACAATCGGAATGGTCAGCAATCTCGATTCCAGTGAAGTTTCGCGCATTGTGAAGTTCCTGGGCGCGGAGATTCTGCGACGGCAGCGGTTGCTAGGGGTGCCTCCGTACAATGGCGAGTACAAGGAGTTTCGTAAGAAGGGGGGTTGCCTTCCTCGTCTCGTGGTTGTCATCGATGAGTTTGCGGGGTTTGTTCAGGATAATAGCCGGGAACGGGCTAACGCGATTCTGGATATTGCCGCACGAGGGCGGTCCCTCGGCATACATCTCGTACTCGCGACGCAGAGTCCGAAGGGTGTGGTTGACGCGGGCGTGCGCGCGAATGTTAATGCGCGCATTTGTCTTAGAACGCTTGACGAGAGCGAGGCGCGCGCCGTGGTGGAGGCGGATGAGCCTTCGCGTATACCCAAGGCACTGCATGGACGTGCCTACGCTCGCTTGGAATCTGGGCAATTGCGCGTGTTTCAGTGTGCATTTACTGGGAGTTCCACCGCCGGCAATAGAGGAATGGGCGAACTAGCTTTTGCCGCTGACTATCGACTCAGCGGCTTGTCGTTAGTGCCGACGACGGGTTCATCTGTATTAGTTTCGGACGAGGGGGAGCTTCTCGGTGAACGGATTGTTGCAGAGTATTCGAGCACAGAAGATTCAGAGGAAAGTTATCAATCGGAGGCAAGCGACCTAATTTCGGCCATCCGGGGGAAGGTCTTCGCAGAGCATCGCACGTGGCAGCGACCGTCTCCAGAGGTTCAACCTCGCCTAGAAGCGTCCCTTACGAGCGCCGACACATTGGCAGCAGAAGGTCGGTTGGCGGCTGCCAATGGCGGACTATTTACACTAGGGATGGTGGACCGTCCCGAGAAGCAATTGCAGGAGACAATGCGCCTGGATCTGTCGGAAGGCGGCGTGTTGCTAGTAGGGCCGCCCCGGAGTGGACGTACGTCCGCACTTCTTTCGTTTGCATGGGCTGGCGCCGGTGCAGGAATGTCGGTTGTCTACGTATCAGGAGGCGGCGCTGACTTCTCCGAACTCGGGTTGCCGAGTGGTGTGAACTGTCTCTCGGGACGTGAGCGAGCCGATCTTGACATCCTGTTGGATCAGTTGACCGCGGTCTATCCATCAGATGGATCGCACGTGCCTGCGACACTTGTCCTTCTGGATCGGATCGAACTGAGCGACAGCGCGTTTCTTGGGGATTCGCGCCTGCCTCAGCTCATCGCTTCGGCTGGTGGTCAAGGAGTATTCATCGTCGCCAGCCAGGACGAGAACCTGAGTCTTGAGCCTCAGCTGCGTCGGGCTTTCAGGCGTCGCTACGTACTCCTGCCCTTCGAAGAGGGAGTGATGGTGGGCGAAGACCAGGTTGTTAGCCGTGTCTTCACACTCGACGTTGCGAAGAGTGTCTCGCCACGTCATAGGTCGGGTCGAGTTGAATTGGTTCCGGCCGTGCGGACAATCGGTGCGGGGAGTCCCAGACCGCTAGGAAGGTTGGTGTCATCCGACGCTGGCGAACTTGCTGTAACCAGCGTGTCGCGACAGGTTGTCCCAGTTGGAGTGAATGCGATTAGACACGAGCAGGTGCTGGCAGATTTCAGGGACGGCCTCGTCGTTGTCGATGGAAGCCGTGGGCAGTCAGGGAAAACAACGACGCTCCTCTCTATAGCCCACACTCTGCACGCGGCGACGGGCCGGCCTGCCCTATGGCTGGGCGCCTCCGTTGAGCCTTTGCCGACGGCGCCATACGTGGTGGATCTTCGGGAACACCTTCGTAGCTTCGCGGAGAGTGCTGTAGTTGCGACAGGGAGATGGCCTCTAGAGAGCAACTATACCGAGACGTTTGGCTCTCTGCTTACCGGGTGTCTGCCCATATTGCTTCTTGACGACGAAGAACATTTTGACTTTGAAGACTCGCTCTACTCCGTGTTCGGCGAGCAGTTCAATCAGTCAGCTCAAGCTTCTCTCGCAGGCGCTCTACAGTCCTTCGCCGGTTCGTCACTGATTTTTACGGTCTGCTCTCGCTCTGTTGATGCCTATTTCAAAGGAGCCTTCCATATTTTCACCGGCTATAGGTATGGAGTGGATCAGCCGACAAACATGATCATGCTTCGACCGCCGCCGCGCAGCGCACTTCCTATCGAGGCGCGCTCGAACGTGGGAACGGCTAGGCTGGAGCTGGTCTCGAACCGGCGACTGATTGATTATGGTCCGGGTGAGGGGGTGGCTATGGTGGGAAATCGCCGGTGCGAGTACGTTTGTTCGCCGGCGACGGAGGTGTCGGAGTTGATACGTTTGATGCGCGACAAGCGAGTAGCCAGTGATGTACATGTATTCTAGCGCAATATTCGGAGCAGCCGCCTTTCGTTGGATCCGGGGCCGGCGCTGGGTCTGTTCCGGTCGAGAAGCGGCAGAGAAGGGGATCCGATAGGTGAGCATCGGTAGTAAGAAGCGGAAGGATGCGCCGCCTGGGGACCTGGAGTTGCAGGAGTTGGATAATGCCCTGCGTATGAAGTTCGAAGGGTGGGCGCACCCCTTACGACGACTCATCATTTTCGCATCGGGGCAAGATCGCGTTCTTCTCCATTTCATTCCGGGTGAATACAACAAGGCAATGATTACGGGCATCGGTGTTCTGATTGCGGGCGCAATGTCTTTGATCGGTGTCTTTGTCGGTACATCAATGCTTGTAGACCCGGAGCCTTCAGTAAAGGTGAGAGGTTTAATCGCCATTGTTTGCGCGACGCTGATTGTTTTCGTTGATCAGTTGATTGTGAGAACCCCGATTAATCCATACTATTTTCCTTCGAATGTCTTGGCGGCCTTATGGGATCCGAAACGCAAATATGAGTGGAGACTCCTGTTCTCGCCGGGTAACATATCGGTGCGGACTGCCCGAAATTGGTCAAGATGGTGGACTCTGCCGATCACCATCGGTACGCGTCTAGCGCTTGCCCTGCTCATCGGATGGATGATTGCTGATGTAGTCTTAATACAGATGTTTGGCGCTGGGGTCACGAGCCGAACTTACGCTCTGTACAATGCTGATGTGCAAGCGAGAGTTGATGGCATCAACGCTCGGTACAACTCGGATATTGGGGCTCTGCAGACAAAGGTGACCACGCTGGACCTTGAGAAGCAAAAGGCCGCTTGGGATGAGACTATTGATAAGGCACCGAATGGATTGCAGGTTCGCTTTAACCTTCTGACCGCTTATCGCGCGGACGAAGACGCGGGAAATCCGAACAAACCAGTAGTTGACGCGAATGGATATATCGTGCCGGGGCGGGTTACGACTGGGATTCCGGGGCAAGGGCGTCACTACAATTCAGTTGTGGAGGGTCTAGGGAATCTTAAACGACAGCTCGATGCTGCGAACGTTGAGCGTCAGAAGGTCGTGGACCAACTTAAGGGGCGAGAAGCTGTCCCGATCGCTACGCCAGGTGGCCAGGATCCCACGGTTGCGGAGCAGTTGGCGACCGCTACGAAGAAGCGTCAGGATGAACTTGATTCTCAAAGGATTCTAAAGCCTTCGGATCCGCCACCTCCTGGGCTGGCTATCCGTCTGGCGGCGCTGAAGGAGCTCGAGAATTCTCCGAAACCCTGGATCTCGAATCCGCAGGAGTTGCCGTCGTGTGGCTCCGGATTGTCTGGTGTTGTGTGTGAGGTTGGGCGATTCTTCTCGCCTGGGGGTGCGCTTGGGGGGCACGTTGGGGCAATTCGGGGGATTCTGGTCTTGATCGACACGATCCCGGTGACCCTCAAAGTGGCAATGTCGTTTTCGCGGCGTCGTCCAATTGATGTTGCAATGGCAGCTCTGGAGGAATCTTCCATCGCCAGATTCATTAATGCTCTTGATGACGAAATGACGACCCTTAGTGCCAAGATCGAGAAGCGAACCGCTAAGCGTGTGGCGGCCACTAGCGCAGCGGGTGCGGAATATATCAGAATTATGAATCAGGTGCGTGATTTTGAGAAGTCGTCCGTTCATGAAAAGTCGGACAGTTGGTGGAAGGTGTGGGGGAGGGGCGCTCAGGAGGCAGCAGGGGGACGTCCCGTTCCGAACGAGGAGCAGGGCGGCGTCCCGGGGGCGGACCAGGTGCAAGAGCAAATGCGACGCTCACCGTCGCGGTGGTCGGGATTTGATGACGGTGACGTCTTCGAATTGTTGGGTCGTGATCCAGATGGAAAGTAGTGTAGCTACGATTCAGGAATCTGTACGACCCGACCCCTCTGGGGGTGCGCATGACCACACTCGGGCATGGGAGCGCCCAACCGAGCCGATGACGGGTGTCGCCAACCACGTATTCTTCGGCCACGAGCGACTCAGCCTGACCGTATCGCTCTTGGCTGTCGCGATCTGTTCGTTCGCGAGACCTGACTTGCACAGGTCGGGCGTGAAGTTCGGGTTCGGCTCGTGTTTTGCTGGTCAGCGGCTTGTGGGGTGTCTGGTTGACGCACTAATCGGGCTCACCCCAATCGAGAGTGTGGGTGAGTCCCCGGCGGGTTGGCGAGAATGGCACCGGGTTCAGTGGAGGGTCAGGCGTCCTTCCTCGGCTTTGACCACGATCGCGTCGAGGTAGATCACCGGGTACAACGCATCCAGCGGGCGGGCCTGCCAGGCCAAGACTTCGTCGGCGATCTGATCGGTGACGTTGCTGATCGTCTCGTAGGACAGTTCGGTGCCGACCGTGGTCGCCAGGTGGTGCTCGATGTCCCGCACGATCATCCCGCCGGCGTACAGGATGATGAGCATCTGGTCCAGCCCGGACATCCGCCGAGACCCCTTGGGCGCCAACGTTGGCGTGAATGTGCTCTCCCGGTCGCGGGGCACCTTGAGGCCCACGTCCTCGACCTGGGTCGCGACCGTCTCGGGTGTGGAGCCGTTGCGGGAGTTGCTGAACGTCGACGCATCCGGGTCGCCCTTGTCGTACCCCAGGTGCCCGGTCAGCTCGGCCTGCAGCCCGCGCTGAACGGCGGCCTTGATCAGGCGGGGGATGAACCCGCCATCACCGGTGAGCTCGATCTCGCCGGAGTCGATCCTGGCGAACAGATCGTCCAACCTGGCTCGCGCCACTTTCGTGGATCCACCGCCCGTTCGTGACGTTTGCGCAGGTCAACGGCCTGTGCACGGTCTTGGTGACACACTAACCGGGCCGCTTTGAGAGGGGTGCGGGGCCGCTCGGGCTGATCGGTGCGCCGTTTCGGGGCTGGCGCCGATGCCCCTGGCGAGTGGCCCGCTGGGACCGGGCCGGCCTGGAGCGCATGCCCAAGGTCGTCGACACCCTTGACGAGGTGGTCGCGCAGCCTCCCTTTGCGCCCATCGACGTGCTTGTGAGCGATCAGCCCGTCGAGGCGGCTTCCTGGAGAGGCCGGGGAACCGCCTCACAAGCGTCGGGCCCACGCTTGTGAGGGGGGAAGCGACTCGCGGCGACACACTAAAGTGGCGCGACTCGGGGCCGGAGTCGATCCTGGCGAACAGATCGTCCAACGCCCCCGACGCGGCCAGGTCCGCCGCCGCGCGGGAACCCGGCAAAACCGCGCGATCAGCCCGCTTGGCCCTGGCCGCTTCCTTGTGCTTCTTCACATCCGTATCCGCTGTCACGACAGTCATTATGGGTCCTTGCATCCTTTCGATAGGACCGACCCCTTACACAGACCATCTGATAGCCTCGGTCGAGCTCCGCCGCGAAAAGAGCCTGAGCGCTTTTGAGGATCGCGTTCGCGCGGCGCAGCTCACGGTTCTCCTTCTCGAGCTCGGCAATCCGCGCGACCGGGTCCGCGGTGACCACCGCCGCCTGCGGTGAACGGGCCCCAGCGACGCCGGTACGGATCAATTCGGCAAAGTCGCACCCGGGATCCCAAGCTGCTCACCGACCCGCTGGCAAGCGCGCTTATACGCCAACCAGGGGCTCTCCTTCAACGACTCTTCAAGCATCCGAACGGCGCGCTCACGCAACTCGTCGGTGTACTTCCGCGGTGCAGGCATAACTCGAGCCTCCCTGAAGAGGTCAGGACCCTCCGCCAAACCCCGGTGCGATTCAAGTTCACGCAAAGGCCTCGGACAGGCATGATGGATCACACGGTGGAAGTCAGCGCTGAACGCATTCGCCGTCAACTTCGCCGACCGGATGCCGGCAGCGGAGAACTTCTGAAAATCAGACGCCAGAAACACCGTTTGCCGGACACCCCCCACCTGAGGCCGCCCCCTTACAGGCTCATCCAAGTGTCACCAAGCTCATCCAAGCGGGACTCAGCGGCCAGTGCGGCAGCCATGCCGTCGCGGTCGCCGCCTGCATCGTCGGCCACAAGAACGGGCAGGCCCCCCTGGTGCGAGCCTGCCCGTTCCTGCGCGGAGGTGTCGGTCAGACTGGTGTCGAGGGGCAGGTGGTCGACGTGGAAGAACTCGCCTTGGTGCCGACGCCGCTCTGATAGGTGATCTTGCCGTG
Organism: Candidatus Latescibacterota bacterium; assembly: GCA_029547385.1. Lineage (GTDB taxonomy): Bacteria > Latescibacterota > MWCZ01 > MWCZ01 > MWCZ01 > MWCZ01. Next base: position 744 of record JAKPPK010000196.1, on the reverse strand, counting down.
TTCGAAGAACGACGCCCGCATCCCGCACCAGGCCTTCTCATCGGTGGTGGGAGAACCCAGCCAGCCAGCGTCGGCCCCTTCGGCGAGGTACCGACTGAGAATCAGGCCGTGAACCCACTTGGCGCCGTACAGGGTTGAGGAGTAAAGCGCCCCATCCTGGAAGGACTGGCGGCAGTCGTCCGTCGTGCTGTTGCAGACACGGTCACTGTCGGGGTAGCCCAGGGTGCTGTTCTGAGCTCCCAGCGCGAGCCACCGGTCCATGATCTGACCGCGGGTGAAGTAGGCGCCACCGGAGTAGGAGTAGATCCGCCCGCCGGAGAACATGGCATAGCAACCCGTGTCGACGAGCCCACACGACCGGTCCTTGGTGGGGAAGCCCAACACGTGGTTCTGCTGGCCGAGCGCGACGTACTTGTCGAGGATCTGACCGCGCAGGAAGTGCGCCCCGGTGGCCGACGACCAATACATCGCACCGCCCTGGAAGTTCTGCTTGCGCCCCGACCCCAGGACGAACTCGTCGCTCGTCGGGTAGGCCAGCAGATGCGTCTGGGCGCCCAACGCGAGGTAACTGGTCAGGATCGTGCCGTGGACCCAGTTGGCTCCTGCTGACGCGGACGAGTAGATCCGCCCGTTCTGGAAGGACTGGACGCACCCGCTGTCGGCGAGGCCGCAGGAGCGGTCGTTCGTGGGGTACCCGATGGCGCCGTTCTCGTAGCCGAGGGTGCCGTACTTGCCGAGGATCTG
>JAKPPK010000164.1 GCA_029547385.1 Candidatus Latescibacterota bacterium | reverse complement strand
GCACTTTCTGTGAGGCGCCGCAGGTGATGTGTCTTCAGGTAATACCCTGACCGAGGTTCCCAGCGCATCGTTTCAAGAAGCTGGAATTCGGGTACTTCCGCGGAAAGCACCTTCGCCTTTGTTTCGCACTCCTCCCATTCGGATTCCGCATCTGAGTCCCAGACGATTCCGCTGCCTGCGCCGTATTCTGCCTTGCCCGTCGTTCTGTCAATCAGCGCGGTGCGGATGGCAACGTTGAACTGCGCGTCCCCGCCGGGAGTCACAAACCCTATTGTCCCGGTGTATATGTTGCGTCGTGTCGTTTCCAGGTCCGCGATGATCTGTGTGGTCCGGATTTTTGGCGCGCCGGTGATGGAAGCCGGTGGAAATGTTGCCCGGAACACGTTCTGCAGGCGCTGTTCCGTTCTCGCGGTGACCGTCGAGGTCATCTGCCAGATAGTCGGATACTGCTCGATTTCAAAAAGACGTTTAACCGCCACAGACCCGGTTTGGGCTACTCTACCGAAATCGTTTCGAACCATGTCGACGATCATTACGTTTTCTGCCCGTTCCTTCAACGAGGCCTGAAGTCGTTCGGACATGAGGAGGTCTTCCTCGAGCGTCCTGCCGCGGGCTGCAGTTCCTTTCATCGGGCGTGATTCAAGTTCGCTGCCATGGCGGGTGAAGAATAACTCCGGAGAGGCGCTGCATATCGCCCATTCCCCCGCGTCAATATACCCACCGTAAGGAGGATTCTGGGCTGCGACCAGTCTCAGGAAGAACTCCCACGGGTCAGAGGTGAACTCCGACACGAGACGGTAGGTGTAGTTCACCTGGTAGGTGTCACCGGATTCGATAAGTGCGTGTACCCGGTGGATGGCCTCGTAATACTCCGTCCGGGATACCGAAGGCCGCCAACGGAACGCGCGCGACAACGCGTTGGCGGGGGGCGCCGGGATATCAACCGGTTCGACGTTTCTGAACAGGCAGAACCAGGCGAGCGGAAACCTTCCAGGAGTATGCGCCGCAAGCCCCGCGTCAAACGCGGGCGCCGCCTCGTAGGAAACAAACCCCGCGCAGTAGAGGGCATCCTCTGCAGCAGCCCGGCCAATCGTTTCGAGAACCTGCAACACCTCCTGCAGCGTGGTGGCAACGAGAGTGCGCTGCGGGTCAACGAATTTCAGCCACTGCCCGTGTCGAGCGTCCCGCAGAATTACCCTGGGGGCGTGTCCTGTTCCTGTCCGATTCTCAGTCATCGCGATGTGTCGCTCCCGCGACTGATTGCGGTCGAGTACGGGCGGCCGGTGCACGCTTGAGCAGTTTCTTCATCGCGGTTACCGCAAGCACGTCGCAGGCTTCGTTGTCCGGATCGCCAGAATGCCCTTCCACCCATTCCCATCTGACCGAGTGAACCCCGGTGAGGCAATC
>JAKPPK010000157.1 GCA_029547385.1 Candidatus Latescibacterota bacterium | reverse complement strand
TGTCATCTCCGGACCCGAACGCTTCCACCCGAGAGGCGACCAGGAAGAAGGCAAGGCCACTGTATGCCAGCCATCTGAAGTTCATGACAGATACTCTCGGACCAGATCATTCACAAGCGCGGGGTTCGCGCGTCCCTTCGTGGCCTTCATCACCTGACCGACAAAGAACCCCATAAGCTTGACTTCGCCGGCTCGAAAACGCTGGATTTCTCCCGGGAATCGGCCCATGACTTCCGCGACAACGCCCGCGAGGGCCGTCCTGTCTGATATCTGCGCCAATCCACGCGCTTCGACTATTTGCGTCGCCTGCTTTCCAGAATCCACCATCTCCGCGAACACATCCTTGGCAACGTTCTGGTTGATGGTACCAGATGCCACCAGGGCAATCAGTTCGGCGAGACGCGGAGGGCTGACCGGAAAGACCGACACGTCCATCTTGCGTGTGTTCGTTTCGCGTAACACATCACCCATGACCCAGTTTGCCGCCGTCCGTGGCTCTGCGCCCGATCTCACGACTCCTTCGAAATAGTCGGCAAGCGCCCGTTCCGCCGAAAGAAGATCCGCCGCATCCTCGTTGAGACCGAATTCGGATACGAACCGCTTCTTCCTCGCGTCCGGAAGCTCGGGAACATTCTTCTGCACCTGTGCCAGGAGTTCTTCTGTGACGACCACGGGTACAAGATCCGGCTCCGGAAAATACCGGTAATCGTGTGCTTCCTCTTTGGATCTCATCGGGGCGACGGTATCCGTCGACGAATCGTACAACATGGTTTCCTGTTTTACTTTGCCGCCGGCGCTCAATATCTCGATGTGCCGTGCAATCTCCTGAGTAAGTGCTCGATGCGCGAATTTGAAGGAGTTGAGGTTCTTGATTTCCGTTTTGGTGCCAAAAGATCCCCGTGCTTCGTCCCAGATCGAGATATTTGCGTCAGCCCGCATATTGCCTTCTTCCATGTTGCACTCGGAGATTCCGAGGTAACGGGTGAGCTGACGCAGTTTCACCCAGTATGCGATTGCCTCGTCCGGCGAATTGAGGTACGCGGATGGATCGTACACGCAATCGGGGGAGCCCGGAGTGAGTTTGCTGATGATTTCGAGCAGGGG
>JAKPPK010000146.1 GCA_029547385.1 Candidatus Latescibacterota bacterium | reverse complement strand
CGTCATCTTCACGTGCGGATACGGCTGGAGCGCCGCTTCCCGCGCTTTCCGGTAGGCCACAATCCCCGCCGCAAGGATCTTGTAGTCTATCTGCCCGAGCGTTTCGGTGAGGAAGTGGTCGAACACCTGCTGGTTCTCGATCCCGCGCTCGTCATAGGTGCGGTAGACCCCTGCCACGGCCTCCTCGATCGTCATCGGCAGGCCCGAATCCACCATTGCCCACGCCGCTGCTTCCACGGCCTGCTTCTTCATGGCCATGAAATCCACCAGCGTGTTGTCGAGGTCGAATATGACGGCGCGGATCATGAACTGGTCTCCCTGACGGGATACTGGTCCCCCTTGCAGGATACGGGTCTCCAGAGCTCTCAAACGCGCGGCGAGCACGTGTTGGAAAAGTAGCACCTGCCAGCGCTGAGGACAACGTTATCCGGGGTCCCCGATTTGCGGCGAGCAGAGCACCAGTGCGTGAACCGGCCGGGTACGGCGAAGCGTGCGCGCCGACGCGTTGTTGCCTTCCATCCTTGACCGCGCGTTCAAGGGGTAATTGTAGAGGGTGGGCACAGGAGCCCGCCCCTGCAAAAAAGCTTTTCGTGCATTTCGTGTGGTTCGTGGTAAAAAACACGGGCCGACACGCAGGTCGGCCCCTACGGCTTCCTCTTTCGCGTTCTTCGCGCGCGTTCTTGTTGCTCCCAAAAATCCCGTACCCCGATTGAACCATTTTCGCAGAAACCCTTGACACGAACACGCCGCATCGCCTGTGTCATACAGTGGCCACAACGACAGGGTAGCGCGCCGTCAGAACGCCGTTTGTCCGCCAGCCGGGGCGTGGTACGTTCTACCGTCCCGAAAGGGTGAAACGCCGATTCGACAAGGGGAACCCGCCATGAAGCGCACGATGACGTCCAAAGAACGCGTGTTGACGACGCTTGCCCACGCGGAGCCCGACCGCGTGCCGATCAACTACCACGCCAACGCGGGGATAGACCGCCGCCTGAAGGAGCACTACGGCCTCGATCCGAAAGACGGTGAGGGGCTCGCGAAGGTGCTGGGGGTGGATTTCCGCGGCGTGGGCGCGCCGTATGTCGGGCCGAAGCTCCACCCCGACCTGCCCGACCGCCACGTGGATATGTGGGGCATCCACACCCGCTGGATCGAGCACGAAAGCGGCGGCTACTGGGATTACTGTGACTTCCCGCTCAAAGACGCCGACGAGGAGATGATCCGCGCATGGCCCATGCCGTCGCCTGACGACTTCGATTACTCGCACGTGGAAGAGGAGTGCAAAAAGAAGGAGCATTTCGCAATCCACTGCGGCGGCGCAGGACTGGGGGACATCATCAACAGCAGCGGAATGATCCGCACCATGGAACAGGTGCTGGTGGATCTGATGACGGACGACCCGGCGGGTCTCGCGCTGATCGACCGCAGGCTGGGCATCCTTTTCGAAGTGACCCGGCGCACCATCGAAGCGGCGAAGGGGCGCATCGACCTGATGTGGATGGGAGAGGACCTCGGCACGCAGTATACCCCGCTCATCAGCCTGGAACTCTACCGGAAGCACCTGCGGCCCCGGCATCAGCGCTTCGTCGATCTGGCAAAACACTACAATCTGCCGGTGATCATTCACACCTGCGGCTCCAGCAGCTGGGTGTACGAGGACTTCATCGAGATGGGCTTCACCGGAGTGGATACGCTCCAGCCGGAAGCGGCGAACATGTCCCCGGAGTACCTGAAGCGCACATTTGGCGGGCGGCTGGCGTTCCACGGGTGTATCTCCACCGCCGGCCCGGTAGCCTACGGCACGGTGGAGGAGGTGGTGGAGGATGTCCGCCGTACGCTGGAGATCATGATGCCGGGCGGGGGATACTGCCTCTCCCCGACGCACGCGCTGCAGGATAACTCCCCGACGGAGAACGTGGTGGCGATGTACGACGCGGCGCACAAATACGGTGTGTACGGGTAGTTTGAAGAGCCTCACACGAAGCCGCGAAGATTGCGAAGCATAGACGAGGCTATAACTTCGGGGTTTTTCTTCGTGCCTTCGTGTCTTCGTGCGAACAGAAAAAGAATCTCACACGAAGCCGCGAAGAACGCGAAGGAGTACTGAGGCTTCCTGAAGAAATTCTTACTTCGTGCCTTCGTGTCTTCGTGCGAGCAGAACAGAATCTC
>JAKPPK010000145.1 GCA_029547385.1 Candidatus Latescibacterota bacterium | reverse complement strand
CCCTGCCCTCTATTTCGGCATTCTCCATCTGAAGACAGGCGGCGGCGTCCAGATCACGGGAAGTCACAACCCGCCGGAGTTCAACGGGTTCAAAATGTGCCACGGTCTTTCGGCGATCTATGGGGAGCAGATTCAGGGTCTTCGCCGTTTGATTGAAACATCGGATTTCGAGAGGGGCACCGGGCAGTACAGCGAAGAGGATATCCGCTCCGCCTACACATCTGATATCCTTCAGCGCACGGCGATATCACGGCGTCTTCGCGTGGTCATCGACGCCGGAAATGGATGCGCAAGTGAGATTGCCCCCGCGATTTTTCGCAGCCTCGGATGTAAAGTTACCCCGCTTTTTTGTGAGGTTGACGGCACGTTTCCCAACCATCTGCCGGACCCGACAATGGCCAGGTACATGCACGACCTCATCTCCAAAGTGAAAGAAACCGGTGCAGATATCGGTATAGGATACGACGGCGATGCAGACCGGATCGGTGTGATTGACGACAAAGGCCGGATAGTGGAGGGGGACAGGCTCCTCGCTCTTTTTGCGCGCGACGTTCTTACGAGGGTACCGGGAGCCGAGATCATTTTCGACGTGAAATGCTCGCAGGCATTGCCTGAAGATATCGCCCGGCACGGGGGGAAACCGGTGATGTGGAAAACGGGCCATTCGCTTATCAAAGCGAAGATGAAAGAGACCGGGGCACCTCTTGCCGGGGAAATGTCCGGCCACATCTTCTTCAGTGAAGGCTTCCACGGCTATGATGATGCAATCTACTGCTCCGCAAGGCTGGCCGGCATCCTTGCAGCAAGCGGGGAACCCATGTCCGCCCTCGCCGACGCAGTGCCCCGTTTCGTGAGCACGCCAGAAATCAGGGTACCGGCGACTGACGAACAGAAATTCGCAGTGGTATCTGAGCTCGCAGAGTATTTCAAACGCGACCACGAAGTCATAGATATCGACGGCGCGCGCGTTCTTTTTGGCGATGGTTGGGGACTTGTGCGCGCTTCCAACACTCAGCCGGTTATCGTCATGCGTTTTGAAGCGAAAACGAAGAACCGGCTGAAAGAGATCGCGGACACGATCCTCACTGAGCTGAGACGGCATCCGTCGGTCGATCTGTCCGATGTTTCACTCGACGCAACGTGAATCCGGAGGGTAGTGTGGCAAAGAGGCCGGTGGGATGCGCAATAGGGAATCTGCGTAACGGGCCCGCTGCAGAACGCCTGGGAGCAATCAGGTTTTTCGGGGTGGAGTGCATCGAGCCACAGTTCGACATTGATGCCTTCGACGCCGATGATGAGCCATTCGTGCACGCGGCAAGAGACCAGTTCAAGCAGGCTCGACTTTCGGTGTGGAGCGTTCATGCACCCTTCGGGCTTGAGGTGGACTTGTCATCTGCCGACACCGCGATACGAGCGCGTGGCACCGCCGCCGTCAAAAGGGCTGCACGCGGTGCGGCCTTTCTGGGAGCGGGCGTGATGGTGGTACACTGCGGTGATCTTTGTGGCAGCAATCAGGATCGTCAGGGGCCGCTTGAAAGGTCCAAGGAGGCGCTGTCTGAGATTCTGACGGCATGTGACGGGATCAACGTTCGGATCGCGCTGGAGAACCTCCCGCCAGGCCGTCTCACGTGCGAAGCCGAAGAGCTGATGTCTGTGGTAACCGCATTTCCGGCCGACCGTGTTGGCGTGTGCCTCGATACCGGCCACGCCAATATTGCAGGCACGTTGAATTCCCTCATGGATGCCGTGTCGTCACGGATCATAACGGTCCATCTGCATGATAACGACGGAAGCGAAGATCAACACCTTGTTCCAGGTGACGGAACGATTGACTGGCAGATGGTGCGCTCGGCGCTGGATTCCTCACCGTACGACGGGCCGCTCATGTTCGAGGTTGATCGCCCGGGTGCGTACGCCGAGATGATGGTAGATGTGATGAAAACGGCGGAGTGGTTCGCGAACTGGAACACGCATACGTTCCCTCGGAGGAAGTACTGACTATGGACGCGTCCAGGGTCATCGTCCGCCCCTACGAAGCCAGTGATATCAAGATCATCAAAGAGGTCACGCTGGAAGCCTTCGAACGGGTCTCGATAGACAAAAACATCGAAGACCGTTTCGGCAAGCTGGGCGGCACCGACTGGCGTGAGCGCAAAGCCAGGCACATCGACGATGACATCGCCGCGAACCCGGAGGGGATTCTTGTCGCAGAATACCAGGGGCAGGTAGTGGGTTATGTCACGATTACGCTCGACGCACGAACGCGTCTCGGAAGGATCCCCAACCTTGCGGTGAAAGCGGGG
>JAKPPK010000140.1 GCA_029547385.1 Candidatus Latescibacterota bacterium | reverse complement strand
TACCGCCGACCTCTCCACTCACAAAGAGGGACGCATTTACTAACGTCCTAGTTCAGGCGCCTGAGAGGCCCATGGAAGAACGCTTTCAATGCGTCCCCGATGATCGGGAACGCATCGAAGCAGTGTCTTCCAATCGAAATTTCTCAGGCTTCGAACCAGACAGCGGCTTTGATTACGTGAAAATCTTTAGTTGTATGAACAAGGCTTCTGTTTTTGGACTGCAAAATCTCCGTGAAAGCAAGAAAATCCTTTTTCACTGAATCTGGCTCGAAGCTTAGCACGGCCATTTTCAGGAATCAACCCGAAAAGTCCGGGTGACATGGCGAAGGGTGCGCGTCAACCTCGTTGCCTCGCCCCCAGAATTCAAGAAGCCAGAATTCAGGAGTCAGAATTGCGCATATCTTGAGAGGCGGTTTTGGTGTTGTTGGACGAATCGCGTCATTGTGGCTGGAGAAAAACCCGCAAGGCCTTGACTATCAACTACTGGATTCTGGCTCCTTGGATTCTGACTCCTGCGCGCGGCGACTATGTTGACGCGCCCCCCGATTGCATGAAAGAAGTCCGCGTTGACATCCAGAGGGCCATTCAGTATCTTGAACCTACAAGGAGCAGTTGAACGGGGGTTTCATTGGCAAGTCGTTGACGGGAATCTGCTTGCGCAAAACCGGCGCTTCACTTGATGGGTGAAAAAGTAACGGCGTTTTCCTATACTTACTTTTTATCAAGAAAGGAGTACGGGATGAAGAACGCCGTTACGAAGCAGGATTATGACAACCAGAGCGTGGAGCGTCAAGCAAAGTTGATGGTGCGCGGTCTGGCCGGAGGTTTCGAGGTGGAGTGGGACCGGGACGCGAAGGTGACGCCCTCGGGCACCGTGGTCTATTTTGCACAGTACCTCAACGCCGGCGGTCTGATGGATCGGCTTTGCGAGGACGCGCCGATGGCCTACACGAGCAACAACGCCCCGGAAGACCGGGACGTGCTTGGAACCATGGTTCTGTCGATTCTCAACGGGCACACGCGCTATGCGCACATCAACGCCTTGCGCCACGACCGCGTCGGGCCGGAAGTGCTGGGCATGTCGAAGATGGTCTCCGAGGACAGCGTGCGGCGCGCGCTCAAACGAGGGCAGCCGCAGGCATGGGACGCCTGGCTCTCGAAGCAGGAGCGCGGCGTCTGGGAACCGCTCCTGGCGGAGCCCTACGTGCTCGACGTCGACAGCACGGTCAAGCCGATCTACGGTCATCAGGAAGGAGCCGAGCTGGGATACAACCCCAAGAAGCCCGGACGGCCCAGCCACAACTACCACACGTACTTCATCGGCGCGCTGCGTCTGATCCTTGGCACAGAGGTGCTGCCGGGCAAGGCGCATTCCGGCGGTCACGGCATGCCCGCGCTCTGGTCGCTGATCGATTCGCTTCCGCCTCATCTGCGACCGCGCCTGATTCGCGCGGATGTCAGCTATGGAACTGAGGCCAACATGGTGGAGGCCGAACGGCGCGGGCAAGCCTATCTGTTCAAGCTGCGCAGATCCGGAAACGTGAAGTCGCAGTTCAAGACGCTGTGCGCACCCGAGGAAGGCTGGATGGACGCGGGAGAGGGCTGGGAGGCCACCGAGCGGCGCATGAAGCTCTCCGGCTGGACTTGCGAGCGCCGCTGCATCTTTCTGCGCCGCCCTGCCGAAAAACCCTCCGCAACCGAGCGCAGGCCCAACAGGGAACAGCCGGAGTTCGAGTTCGTCGAGGGAGCGGAGCAGCGCCGTGAATGGGAGTATGTGGCACTGGTGACGAATGACGAAAAGCTCACGCCATGGACGATCTCCCAGTGCTACCGCGACCGCGCGGACTGCGAGAACGTCTTCGACGAAATCAAGAACCAATGGGGATGGTCGGGCTTCATGACG
>JAKPPK010000135.1 GCA_029547385.1 Candidatus Latescibacterota bacterium | reverse complement strand
CACATTCGTGCCCTCTTGTCACAATAAATGCAACTTCACCTCAGGAGACACACCTGCCATGGAATCATCAAAAGTCAAAGCCCCGATCCTGACAAAGCGGGACTATATTCCGCTCGTCAAACGGGCGCTCAGGGAAGACCTCGAGCGGAACGGGGACATAACCAGCAACGCCATTTTCAGCCGCAAGACACGGGCGGTTTTCAAGCTTTTGGCAAAGGACGACGGTGTGCTCTGCGGGATCGACGTATTCCGCTCGGTATTTCAACTCCTTGACCGGAAAATTTCAGTTGCGTCAAATTTCTCCGACGGAGACCGTCTGTCCCGGGGAACGGTGGTCGCGACGGTCACCGGGTCGCTCATTTCCATACTGACGGGCGAGCGCACGGCGCTCAACCTTGTATCGCATCTTTCCGGCGTTGCTTCGAAAACCGCGCGGTTTGTCGCGGCGGGGAGCGGCAAGCCGGTCATTCTTGATACCCGGAAAACAGTTCCCGGCATGCGCCGGCTCCAGAAGTATGCCGTAGTTACTGGCGGCGGCCAGAATCACCGTATCGGTCTTCATGACATGATCCTCATCAAGGACAATCACGTGGATGCTGCAGGTGGTATCACCGAAGCGGTGGCCCGTGCCCGAAAGCGGTGGGGAAACCGTTTCAAGATCGAGGTGGAAACGCGGAATCTCGACGAGGTGCGCGAGGCGCTTGCGGCGTCGGTGGATCGCATCATGCTCGACAACATGGACAATGCTGCCATGAAAGAAGCGGTTGGCATCATCGCCGGCCGCGCGGAAACAGAAGCGTCGGGAAACATCACCCTTGAACGTCTCCCGTCTCTGGGAGAGTGCGGAGTCGACTTTGTCTCCTTCGGGGAACTGACCCATTCGGTGAGCATATTCGATTTTTCTCTCAAACAGGATGCGATACTGTGAGCGTACGGGATAATGCGGGACAGATGAGGGAATCCGCAACTGAAGTACTCGACGAGATCCGGCAGCTGAAGGAGTCTCTCGGCGGGAACGTTCTCATAGCCGCGCATCATTATCAGCGGGAAGAAATCGTCCGTATGGCCGACGCGGTGGGAGATTCCTACCGGCTTGCGGTCATCGCCTCGGAATCGGATGCGGACGTCATCATCATGTGCGGTGTGCGTTTCATGGCGGAGAGCGCGGCAATTCTCGCGCGGAGCGATCAGCGGGTGCTTCTACCGGATTTTGATGCGGGATGTCCCATGGCGGACATGACCACGCGGGTGGCCGCGGAACGCGCACTGGACGCGATCAAGGAGCAGACCGGAACAGAGGCGGTGCCGCTTACCTACATGAACAGCTGGGCCGATCTCAAGGCGCTCACCGGAGAGCGGGGCGGCAGTATCTGTACGTCCGGAAACGCGAAGAAGATCATGGCGCATTATCTTGACGCCGGGAAAAACATACTCTTCATGCCGGACCGGAATCTCGGCATCAACACCGCGCGCGCCCTTGGCGTACCCGACCACGAGATTGCCCTTGTTTCCGCGCAGGGGGAGGTTCCTGCAGATTCGGCAGAAAAGCGTATTTTTCTCTGGGATGGATTTTGTCCGGTACACCGGGAATTTACGGCGGAACAGACCGCCGTTCTCCGCGTTGAACATCCCGACATACAGATCATGGTGCATCCCGAATGTACGGAAGATGTGGTCGCCTCATCTGATTCGGCGGCGTCCACCGAAGGCATGGCCCGGGATATTGAACGCGCCGGCGCAGGTGCTGTTCTCGGGGTCGGGACGGAATACCGCTTTGTTGAGCGGATGATCAGGGAGTATCCCGATCGCACCATCGTACCGCTCCATACGGCGTACTGCAGCGACATGGATCTCATCGCGCCGGAGAAACTGCTCCAGGTGCTTCGCGGCGTTGCTGGCGGGGACACTGACCGCTTTCTGGTAACCATCGATGACCAGGGCCGGGAAGATGCCCGGCGTGCGCTCGCGCAGATGATCGCGATAACGGAAAATTCCTGATGGTCGACGTACTCATTCTGGGAACCGGTATTGCCGGCCTGACAACCGCCATCGCCGCACGGGAAGCCGGCCTCTCGGTC
>JAKPPK010000086.1 GCA_029547385.1 Candidatus Latescibacterota bacterium | reverse complement strand
GTCGTCAAAAATAATCAGGTCGTAATGACGCCCCGTCACCTGCGCATCGTGCGAACTGTATTCAACCGTGTCTTCTTTGTAATGACCGTTCCGATGCAGCAACAGCCCCTTGCCCGACCACTTCTGAGGACGGCCAGACTTATTCATCTTCGGCGTGATCTCTGGGAAATACTTCCGCACACCCGGCGAATCCAGATACGACCGTGCCCAGCCCACAAACCTGGTCGCGTCATCCGCCTTGTGCGATACGATCAGAATCCGTATCTCAGGATTCCGGCACACTTCCCAAGCGGTAAACGCCGCATTGCATATCGAACTCTTCAAATGCCCGCGTGGAAGCAGACACAACTTCGCGGGCTTGCTCCATGACCCCATCCACCGCGCTAACGGACGGTGCAATGGCGCATACAGCACCGGGATGCGAAGAATCTTATCGAGGAAATACCAGAAGTCCGCACGCGCCGCCATGCGAACAGCCTCAAATTCCACCTTCGCCGCTTTACGCGGATGAAGCGCATGGAACTGTTTGCGTTCCGCCGGAGTGAGCGCGAGATACTTATCGACAATCACACTCACAGCGGTTTGCGCCCAACTATCAGGTACTGATACGTCAACAAGTCCTGGTATTCCGCCTCGTCCAGAGGCCCTATCGTCACCTTGCCCGCAGTCACCGTGCCGTCAGGGTTCCTTGGAATCCCCACCGCCCGAGACAGCGGCAACAGTTTCACCACCTCATACCCCGCATCCGCAAACAACTTCTGCATCTCTACCGCCGTAAAGAAGCGCAGATGCGTCCGGTCAAGAATCCCCGCGTCCTGATACTCCCACCGGCCATCACCCAATGCGCGAATCACGTCATAGAACCGCACATTCGGGATACTGGCGAGCACCTCGCCATCCGGGCCAAGGAACGGCGCAACCCGTTTCAACACTTCGCCGGGGTTCTTCAAATGTTCCAGCACGTCACCGAACACGATGCAATCGAAGTAGCCGCCCTCAAATGGCAGGTCCATCGTCTCGATGTCCCCGCATATCGCACAGTCAAGAACGTCCTGCGCCGCAGCGCACACGTCCGGTTCCACCTCGATGCCGATTACCTCAGAGACCCCCAACGATTTCAGGAGACCGCCAAACGCCCCACTGGCACAACCCACATCCAGAACCCGCGTAGCCCATTCCGGGATGTGCTGTGCGATGTCCGCCCGGTTAAAGGCGTAATATGGGCTGGTCCCGCTCAATTGCTTCCCGCCGTCACTCCCCGCTTCTTGCGTAACGATTCCATCGTGGCAAGGATCTCGCTGTCCTCCAGATCCGTGGTCTTGTCTACCGTGTCGCAATCCAGACCCCGCCACTTCATGATCTTCTCGCTCAACTGCATCCGGGTCTTCGCATCCGTGCTTGGGTTGCGGAAGTCCCGTTCCGTCTGCCGCACAATTTCATCCAGCGTAACCGGCTGATGATCGTCGTAACTGGTCATCAGCATCCCAAGATATGAAATGAGTTGCCGCGCCGCCTGCGTACTCCCGTACTTCTTTCTCAGATCCGGTGCGACGTTCGCTATCGTGCTTCTTTGCGCATTGGGCTTGAGAACCTTGACCGCGCCCTTGTGGTCACCACCGGCCTTCGCCAGCGCCTTGCAATACGCGACCGTCTCAACATCCATCCCTGTCGTGAGTTTCAGGTAGTAATCGTCCTTGCCGAAGTCGTGTTGCGGAAGGAACTCGAACTCGACAAACGGATACTTACTCAAACGTATCCCTCCACACCGAATTGATAAACGCTACGATCTCACTATCCGGCTCAGGCCACACAAAACAGGAATCGTCTAATCCGTCAACGTGAGGCCGTTCATCCGATAGACTATTCGTGCTCAAAATATCGGCCACGTCCTGACTTACGAAAAACTCCGATAGTGCCCA
>JAKPPK010000084.1 GCA_029547385.1 Candidatus Latescibacterota bacterium | reverse complement strand
GCCTATTGGTCGCGTTCAGTAACCAGCATATCAAGTGACCGCAAATGGTCAAATCCCGGGACATGAAACCGGAAATACCGTTCAAAGAGGGTGCGAATTTCTCTGTTTTGCGTCCGCGGAATGGTGCGTTCCGGCAATGCGCTGTCCTCGGCAACTGCAAGCCAGCGGAGGGTTTCCTCCGTTCCCGGTCCCCAGTTCAAGGTATTCGGAACTGAGCATGCGTCGCACACGGGACCTCCTTCGGCCAGACAGAACCCCTTTGCACGAGGCCGAAGCGCGCCGCACGCCACGCAATTTTCAAACTGCATACCGTATCCGAAGTCGCCAGAAAGCACGAGGATTCCGCGCCAAAGCAAATTGATCGCATTCCGCTCGCTGTGTTCCCGCTTCCGAAGCAATCCCTCCAACTCGTTGAGCAGGGTAAGCAGGTGATCGAACACGGCATCGCCCGGTTCGTTTTCCGGCATGGCCGTTTCACACAACTCAAGCAGCCCACCGGCGGCTGCAAGGCCGATCAGGGATTTCTTTGTGCTGGCGAAGTACTCCACCGCATCCGCGGCGGAAATATGGGCCATACCACCGCGGCCACTCTGCCGCAGCACTATCTCGCTCAGGGTGATCGGTTCGAGCGCCGCCGCCATTCCACCCTGAGCCTTCTGAACGCCGCGGCACACTGCACGGAACTTGCCCAAATCCGGGGAAAGAATCGTTACGATGCGACTGGATTCTGACCACGGCCGTGCGGAGATCACCAACGCCCTCGTGAAGTCAACGCCGGGCATTTTCAGTGTCTCCCGCCTCAGACCGCGTTCGACCGCGCGCGCTCGGTTACCCCATCCGCTCCGGACTCCGCTTCCGGCGGCACCACTGTTCCGCCGGAAATCACCAGCTTCATGGCTTCTTCCACCGTCATTTCAACGCGCGTAACCTCGGCGCGCGGAACCATTATCAGGTAACCCGACGTAGGGTTCGGCGACGTGGGCAGAAAAACGCTCACAAGGTCTTGACCCGTTTTTTTGCACACTTCTTTCGGCGCATCAGAGGTCAGGAAGCCTACCGCGTAGATGCCGCGTGTGGGAAATGGCACGAGTACGACCGCCTGAAACACGCCGCGGGTCCCACCGAAAAATGCCTGACTGATCTGCTTGACCGCGCGGTAAATGCCTCGCACCATAGGGATTCTGTTGAGCTGGCGATCCCAGAAACGGAGGAACTGAAATCCCGCCACGTTCCTCGCGACCACGCCGGTCAGCAGTATGATCAGCAGTACGGTGACGAACCCCACCCCGGGGAGCGGCTTTCCTCGCCACGTAAGCCATGGAATACCGACAAGCGCGGCCGAGAGCCATGCATCAACCGTTGCGAAGACATACCAGAGGACGTACCCGGTAATCACTACCGGCGCCAGTGCGACCAATCCGGTGAGGAAATTGGCTTTCGCCCAGTGCCGCCATCCGGTCGAGGGCCCGTCGTTCGGCATCATGGACCCGCGCTTCCGGCCGTTGGGGCTGGAGGGATAACAACCCTGTACACACGTTCATGCGGAAGTGCCATTCCGTACCGTTCGCGTGCGATCCGCTCTATGTATGACATGTCGCTGTCGAGGCGACGGATGTGATCCCGCAATTGAGCGTTCTGAACACGTATCAACGCGTTTTCCTTTTCCAGAGCCGCAATT
>JAKPPK010000078.1 GCA_029547385.1 Candidatus Latescibacterota bacterium | reverse complement strand
AACAGGAGGATCTCCATTCCGTTGAGTCTGTTCCTTACGAGGACGCGGGTTACTCCAAACCAGATCTCCGTGTTCAACCTTCTGCTTGCCGCGTGTGGCGGTTTGCTGTTCGCCAGCACGTCGTACCCGATTCTGGCCCTCGGAGGAATTCTCCTGCAGGTCGGTTCGATCCTCGACGGGTGCGATGGCGAGGTAGCGCGGCTGAAATTCCAGCAGTCGAAAAACGGTCAATGGATGGACACGGTTACGGACAACATTTCGTATGTTGCTCTCCTCGTGGGGCTTGCGATCGGTCAGTACCGTCGGGAGCCTACGTCCATGACCCTGTGGCTCGGTTTTGTGGCCATCGCCGCCATTCTGACTGGGCTCTTCATCGTTTACCAGCGAATCCACGCGATGGGCAAAGGCAGTCTTCTTGATTTCAAGATTCCTGACCGTAGCCGTGTGGACCCGACGACAGCGCGGATATTCTGGATTTACGAGCAACTGCTTCCTCTTATCCGCCGCGACATTTTTGCATTCGGCTGCTGTCTTCTGGCGCTGGCGAATCTGCCTTCCGTGATTTTTTCGCTGTGGGTTCTGGGGTCGGTAGGCTTCATGTTCGGGGTTATTCACATCACCAGCCCACACGTTCAGCGTCAGCTTGCGCCTGTCCCGGCAGTTGCAAAGGACTGAAAGGTTTGCATGCGCGTCTGCCTCGATGCCCGTTGTCTTCGCAAAACCGTGACAGGCCTGGGGCGTTACGCGGAGCAACTGATTCGTGGTCTCGCCGCAATAGATCGCACCACGGATTACGTGGTCATACTGGCAAAGGACTACGAGTGTCAGCCGGTCGAACAGGCGAGTTTCCAGATAGTGCGCTTCGGCGGGCGCCCGGACACCCTCGGTAACGTTCTCGGGGGCGCACGGAAGATCGCGGGGCTGGACGCGGACATTTTTCACTCTCTGCATCATTTTCTCCCCTTCGGTGTTCGTGGACGCACCGTCCTCACGCTTCATGACTTCATCTGGCTCGATCACCCTGATCTCGCCTACCCGAACCGCTGGAAGGGGCGGGTGATCCAGGCGTACGCCAGCCTTGCCCTCAATTACGCGCTGCGGCGAGCGAATCACATCATCGCAATTTCGGAGCACACTGCCCGGAGGGCGCGGGAGCGTATGGCCCCGCGAATTCCGGAGATATCAGTGATCCCTCACGGGGTGGACGAACGGTTTCACCGGGCAGCAAAAAGGCATGCTTCCGGCTTTGCCACCACGGAAGCTCCCTTTTTCCTGGTTGTCGGGAACAGCAAACCGAACAAGAACGTGGCCCGCATAGTCGGTGCGATGGCGTTGCTCGTTCAGAAGGTTCCGGAAGTCAGGCTCCGCATTGTCGGCAGGGGTGAAGGGTACCGCGAGTTGCGCAGCCAGGTTGATTCCCTCGGCCTCACTCAGAAGGTGGACTTCTACGGAAACGTGCCGGACGAGGAGCTGCTTGATGCCCTCCAGAGAGCTGTTGCGCTGGTTTTTCCGTCGCTCGTTGAAGGTTTTGGCATGCCCGTTCTGGAAGCTCAGGCAGTCGGCTGCCCGGTAATCACCAGCGACCGCGGAGTCCTGCCGGAAACGGCGGGAGACGCAGCCCTGTTCGTAGACCCGTATGACGCCTGGGATATCGCCCGCGCGATGGAGACTCTTTACCGGGACCTCCCTCTGCGGGAGTCTCTTGTACGGAAAGGTCGGGAACGCGCCACCCGCTTCACATGGGAAGAGACCGCGAAAAAGACACGACACGTATACGACCTTGTGATGGGCCAATCTCTTCCCGAATTCCACGCGGTACGGCAGGTTCTTGCGCCTGCCGCCGGTGTTCAGGCGTAAATGTCTCCCGCAGCACGCACCCACAGGAGTGACGCCGCGCTTCTGGCACGCGGCGCAATTGTAAACCTCCTCGGCAACATCGGCCGTCTTTCCCGCGCATTCTCCCTCATGCTCATCGCCTGGCTTTTCGGCGCGGAAGCACTGGGGTTGTACGTCCTCGCCTGGGCTACGACGGAATTTCTACGCCGGTTTGTCAGCTATGGCATTGAACCGACGATCGTGTACAAGCTGGGTCCCTTGCTCGTATCGCACGACGACACACGAATTGCTCAAACGATCGCATCGAGCCTGGTGCTGGTCGGCGTAACCTCGCTGGTTGGCAGTCTGGCGTTGTATTTTGGAGCGCCTTTCATCGCGAATACGGTCCTGCGCGAGCCACGGCTGGTTGAAGTCCTGCCTGTTTTCGTCTTCGCCATGCCTGCGTTTGCGGTCACTTCCGTTTTCCTCGCTGCGACCCGCGCGAAGAAGATAATGCGGTTCGAAATCATCGCGAGATCGTTCGTTGAGCCATTTGTTCTCCTGCTGGGCACGCTCGTGGCATGGGCTGCCAAAACGGGTGTGACAGGGTTGGTCGTAGCTCAAACCTCGGCGTTCTGGATTTCGGCGTTTTTCTGCGCGTATTTCTACGGAACTCAGTTCCCGCTGCGCGCGCTGTTTGCGGCGCTTCGCCGGCCTTCGCATCTCGCGGGGGTGTTCCACTTTGCCACTCCAGTTGCGGCAAAAGACGTGATCGCGCAGGGCGTCGCAAGAATTGATCTGTTTCTTGTCGGCCATCTTCTCGATGCGAAGGCAGTGGGTGTGTACGGCATAGTTCTCGAGCTCGTGGTGTTTTCGAAACATGCCCGACAGGCGCTTGAGCCTATCATGGCACCCCTGGTTGCCGAACAGCATCACACCGCGGACCGTGAACGATTGCACCGAACCTACGCGAATGCCACACGGTGGGCATTGCTCGTTAATCTCGGACTTTTCGGAGTTGCGCAGATCGCAGGAGACTCGGTGCTCTCGATCTACGGAAAGGACTTCAAAGCCGGCGGCACCGCACTGGCAATCCTCTTTTTCGGGCAAATCATAAGCGGGACGTTTGGCCTTTCGGAAACAGTGCTCCTTATGGTGGGACGCCCTGCTCTGATGCTGGGCGACATGGCGCTTCTTCTCGCGATGATCGGAGTTTTCGACTACGCGGCCATTCAGGTTTGGGGTTTGACGGGTGCCGCCCTCGGCACCGCCGGCGCAACCATGTTGGTTGTTCTTCTGCAAGTGCGACAGGCACGGAAGAAGGCGGGTGTTCACCCCTGGAGCAGGGCACTGCTCAAGCCCGTGGGCGCGTGCGCACTTGGCCTCGCAGTTGCACATCTCCTCCCTCTGGGGGAACTTGATGGGATCACGTCGGACGTTGTGAAGACAGCTACTTTTTCCGCTATCTACAGTCTCCTGCTTGTCTGGTTGGGCATGGAAGCGGAAGAGAAACATCTGGGAGCGTGGGTAAAAGCGAAACTCCATTCCCTGCTCAACGAAGGGTGACGCAGGGCAATCGCCGCGATGAGCACTGAAGGTTGTGCGCGGCGAAAAAAAAATACAACGCCACAGGCCGGAACCACTATCCAATCGCCGGTGTTGCCAGTATCTTTTTTGTGAGAGCGATTGCACCTGCGCCCGGAATTTCACTGCCACGCTGTGGAACCTCGGTGTTGCCCGCGGCGCCAAGTTCGTACCAATGCCGATGAGATCGGCGCACAGAGGAGAGGGTCCGGAATGCGACGTCTGGTGTGGGTGTTGGCGTTGGCACTGTCTGCGATGGTAGCGGCCTGCGGGGGCGGTCAGCAGGAAATCGGCACAACCGCCCGTCTCGGTGGCAGCAACACGCGGATTCGAATAGTCAACGGTCTGGGAAGTTACACGATCAGGTACGTGTATATTTCGCCGGCCTCAGACGACAGCTGGGGAAGCGACCGACTCGGCGCAAGCCAGGTTCTCCGTCCCGGCCAGTCCGAAACGTGGGACATTGACCCGGGGACGTGGGATCTGCGTGTGAAGGACGAAGACGGCGACACGTACACGAAGAGGGGAATCCGCCTGAGCAGCGGCAAAACGTACGTGTGGACGGTCCGCCTGTCAGACCTCGACAGACGGCGTTAATCCGGCCGGCGCCAGCTTTCCCTGAACCGTATCGTCTGCGTTGCCGGCAGAACCGGATGTAGAGACAGGGAATACGCAGCCGCGTGCGAGCGCCCGATCTCGACGCCGAACAGGTGCGCGGCGGGACCGGACGCTCGCGCGACGGTGAACGACAGCCACGGGTAGAAGCGAAATGATGCGCTGACATCGGTGGTATGAACGTTACTGGTTTCCCTCGTGACGGCACCTCTGAGGTCAACGAGCCCTACTTTCCAGTCTGCTGCGCACAGAACTGAACGCGGCGTGTTCAGGAGCGCTTCGCCCCAGTTGTTGCGGGCAATACCCGTTACCTGACCATACACGCGCAGGCCCGCGACCGGGTTGGCACACACATCAAGAGTGAGGTCTGCCACGCCGGACGACCGGAAATGTTCTATTTGAACCCATTTCGTACGGATTGAAGTGCCAAGAGACCACCTTTTGCCCATCTTTCTGCCAATCGCCAGCGTTGTTCGCGATTCTCTGTAGACCTCCCAGCCCCAGCTATCTACTGCCCCTGATACGCCCCAACGGTTTGAGGAGTAACCACCGCCCGCGTATCCCAGAGCCAATTCGTTAATCGCAAAAGGGCGGCATACACCAAACGACACCATCGCTTCCTGGCTGTTTCCTGGTAACGCGGCGGGCCTGTTCCAGGGAGAGAGACCGTCTGCGAAGCGCAAAGGCAAAGCTTCACCAAGGAAGGTATTTTCAGGGGCAAATGCGGCACTCGCCGGCGAGGGGAGAGAGAACACCGCCGTCAGGAATGCAACCTGCACGATTCGGAGGTTGCCGGTCGCGGATTTCACTGTCGCTCAAGAAAGGAGAGTGGAACGCGGAACGCGACGAGGACGCTCCTTCGGTCCCGGGTTACCACGGGTTGAGCGGTTATCGGGCCGACGTCGAACGTGTTGAGATGCGCGTCAACGTATGCGTCGACGCCCGCCAGCGCGTAGGCAAACGCGCCGAGGATCAGCCAGTTGTTCCGCCCCCGGGTCCACGCGGAACTGCTCCAGAACAGACTTCCCGCGGTAGTGGTTCCGAGTGCGGTGTCCCAGTTTTTCGCGGCCATAGCGGCGCTTGCTGCCACGATGCCTGTGTACACCGCCCCTTTCCACGGTTTCCCGTTGTACCGTTGTCCCCAGCCAGGGAAGAGGAGCGAGCGTTTGAATGCTCCCGCAGGCGTTCGTTGGACCGAGTTGCTCAGGCTGTCGGGACGCACTTCCTGCGAAAAAGAACGCGGCACGTACGCGAACGAGAGCGCAAGTGCCGCGTACCAGACTATCGCCCGTCTTTTCAGCGGCGAATCCCTCCATCCATAGCCAGCCGCGCCGCACCGAGAATGGCAGCGTTATCCCCGAGGCGCATCGGCTCGATGCGCAGCCGCCCCCTCAGCGACGGGAATCCGAACTCGTGGAAGGTCCGACGCGCCGGTTCGAAAATCAGGTCCCCCGCACGGGCCATGCCCCCGCCGACCGCGACGATTTCGCTGTTGAAAAGGGCGACCGCACTTACAATGCCCATTCCGAGGAAGAATCCGGTTTCATCGTACATTCGTCTGGCGAATTCGTCGCCCGCGTTGGCGGCGTCCGCGATGGTCTGCGCGGTTACTTCGTTTCCCGTGAGCAACGTTTTCGGGTTTTCTGCCTCCATCGCGGCGCGAGTTCGTCGCGCGATGGCGGTGGCGCTGCAGTACAGCTCCAGACATCCGATTCCGCCGCAGTTACACCGGGGACCGTTGTAGTCGATACTGATATGTCCAATTTCCGCGGCGTTACCGTCCGACCCGTGAAGCAACTTCCCTTCGCACACGACTCCCCCGCCGACACCCGTTCCCAACGTGATGCAGAGGAAATTGGCCGTGTCGCGTCCTGCCCCCAGCCAGTTCTCACCGTACGCCACCACGTTTGCGTCGTTGTCGAGCGCCGTCGGAACGCCGTGAAATGCGTCGCTCAGTATCTGCGCGAGCGGGACCGTGCCCCACGTCGGGAAATTGACAGGCGAAAGCACCAGCCCGTTGAATGGATCCAACGGCCCCGGTGATCCTATCCCGACGGCGGAGATATCCTGCCTGGATATCCCTGCGCGTTCTACTGCCTCTTCCGCCGTGCGTACGATCTGGCGTATGGAGTGTTCCTGACCCTTGCTGACCTCTGTCGGGTGGCCGCAACTCGAGATAACCTGTCCGTCTTCCGTCACTACTCCGGCGCGGACATTCGTGCCACCGAGATCTATACCGATAGTGAACACTGACATGGAACTCCCGGTGGCGGTTAGAGCGAAATGGTAACTGACGTGCCTTTGTCTGCAGATTCAGCGATACCGTCGAGCACGGCCTGAACAGCCAATCCCTGTTCGACGCTCGGCATCGGCTTTTTGTTGTTCACGATACAATCGTGGAAGTGACCGTGCTCCGCGTGGTAGGCGTCCACGGATGGAACGGTGAGCTTTTTGTCCACGGGATGACCCATTTCGTCGGTATAGATTGTTGCCGGGTCGAGATTTGCTCCGGCTTTGTCACCCATGAGGGTTGAATAGAAGCTTCCCGAACCGACGTGTGCAGCCCAGCTTACTTCGAGGAAGATCGTCGCCCCGTTCTCGAATTTGATGAGCGCGGCTGCGAGGTCTTCAACATCGAACGGGCCACCCGGGACTGCCGTGCCCCAGCCACCGGCACCCAGACCTCTCGGGCCGAACTCGGCATATTTGCACGCCATGACGCCGACCGGCTTGAAGTTATCCATGAGATACATCGTCAGGTCAAGTGCATGAACGCCGAGGTCGAGAATGGGTCCGCCGCCGCTCTGGCTTCGAGTAGTGAACCAGCTTCCCATGCCGGGGATGCCGCTGCGCCGGAGATAACCGCATTTGGCGAAGTAAATGCGTCCGAGTTCGCCGTTTTCAATGTGCGATTTGAGAACCTGGGCGTCGCCGCGGAAGCGTTGACAGACGCCGATCTGGACCAACTTTCCGGATTTATCCCGCGCGGCGATCATCTCCTTCGCGGCTTTGACATCGTATGCCATCGGTTTCTCGACAAACACGTGTTTGCCGGCATTGAGGGCGGCAATTGTCACCGGTGCGTGGAGGTAGTTGGGCGTACACACGGCGACGACGTCTACGTCATTCTGCGTTACCAGGTCATGGTAATCCGCAAAACCGGCGGCGCCAGATTTGGCCCTGGCTTGGGCGAGTGCGGTCTCGCGGACATCACACACCGCCGTAACTTTGTACCCCGGGATCTTTGCGTACGTGTCCAGATGGACCATCCCGATTGAACCGGTTCCCACAATTCCCACGCGCAACGTTTCCATTTTCGTTCTCCCCTGTGTCAACAGCTATGACTGTTCGCGAGCCAAAAATACCAGTTGTAAAGCTACAGACGGAGCCAGTTTGTCGCAATTGCCTTTGCCGGATTCGAGCCGATCACGGACGCTTCCAGCTCGCGATTTTCTCCCCGAGTACCTGAACCAGACCCACGACCGGGTATCGCTCCTGAAGCATCGTGTCGCGATCACGCAACGTGACGGTATCGTCCTGCATCGTTTGTGAATCGACAGTGATGCAGAACGGCGTGCCCACCTCGTCCATCCGGCGATATCTGCGCCCGACGGCGCCGCTTTCGTCGTAGAACACGCGGAAATAGGGGTTCAATTGCCGTTCGATCTGACGCGCCTTTTCCGGCATTCCGTCGCGCTTGACCAG
>JAKPPK010000065.1 GCA_029547385.1 Candidatus Latescibacterota bacterium | reverse complement strand
TTGTCTGGAAGGAAACGTCATTCTGAGTGAAGCGAGCACGAGCGAGCGAAGCGAAGAATCTCCTGTTTGTCACAACCGCAATGGCAGAATTCCAGGATAAGGACACCTATCAATGGCAACCATGGTGATCGGGTATCTGGTCGAGTGGACGAAGGATGACGTCGTCACCGCGCAGTTTCTCACGCAGATGCGTCGCATACACGAGGACGCCAAAGCCCCGTGCACGCTGTACTGCGTTGCAGACATCATCGCCCGGCACAGGGAGCAACTGCGGGACATCGCCACAGATCCGCTGTTTGACGTGCAGATCGCCACGAAACGGCCGCTGAAAACCGTCTGCCAGCACGCGGAGGGGAAAACCATCGTCTGGCCGGGGGCGTCGCTGGAGGAGATCGAGACGGAGGTCGCAGAAGCCGTCGGTGCGTTCGTTGAGTGCTTCGGCAGCCGTCCCACCGGCATCAGCGGTCCGCTCGGCGCATATCGTGGTCTGCAGGATCGCCCGGATGTGCTGGCGGTGCTCGACCGGCACGGCATCCGGTTCAGCCGAACGTATGCCCGCGACCAGAACGACTGGCAGCCGGTGGAGTTCTCCGTGGAACCGTTCTGGTACACGTACCAGGGCTTCTCGCACATCGCGGAATTCCCCAGCCAGGGCTGGCAGGAGCCGATTATCCGGAAGATCTACGGGTGGGACGACGCACACGGCTACCTCGACTACGTGAAGGCGGATGTGGACGACGCTGTCCGCCGTGAGAATCTCGTCTGGTCGTACTGGGCGTGCGACTGGTCCGCGATACGCGGGGCGACCGACATGGCGCACATTGAGGGGCTGATCCGCTACGCACAGGAGAACGGGCTGGAGTTGAGCACGCAGAAGGCAGCGTATGAGCGGATGGTGGAAAACGAGACACGGGCAGGAAACGGCGACGGTTCCCACGAGGAAACGCCGGAGCCGTGAGCCGTGCCGAGACGCCCTCAGGCCCGATACGGCCCACAGGAAAGGCGGCAGATATGGGAACGCAGGGACTTCCCCGTGTGACGGAGATACACCACGATCCCCAGCTCTTTGTGGATGATTTCCTTGTGGACAACCGGTGGGCGGACGACCACCGGGCGGAGTCTGTGCGGCGGGTGTTCCACCAGCCCGTGAAGCACGCGGCGAATCCAGTCATCGCCGGGGACGGCGGGTATGTGAATGTCGTGCGCGATGACGAAGCCGGCCTGTTCCGCATGTGGTATCAGGCGTACTGGGATATCAGCTACGAACCGCGGAAGTACACGTATGCCGTCGCCTACGCCGAATCGCCGGACGGCATCCACTGGAAGCTCCCGCGCATCCGGCGGCACTCCTTCAAGAATACCCTGGACAACAACATCGTGTTCGCGGGTCCCTTTGGCGACCACGCATCCTGTCAGTTCATTGTTGACGCACCGGAGGAAGATCGCCGAGGGTACCGTTACGTGATGCTCCACGGCACGCGCAGCGCGGAAGGCCACGGCATGCACCTCATCGGCTCCCACGACGGCATCGAGTGGGACCCGGCCAGCAGCTCGCTCATTTTCCCGGGCTACCGGCCCGATACGCACTCGAGCATCCTCTGGGACCCCCGCCTGCGTACCTACGTCTGCTTCACGCGCGCCACGAACCTCTACGATGACACGAACGGGTTGCGGAGGAGAGTGGCGAGGCTGGAAAGTCCCAACCTGTGGGATACGTGGCCGATCTATCCTGAAAACGTCCTGATCCCCGATGAACTCGATGAACGCTCAGGGCACCCTCTGTTCTATGGCATGCCGACGCAGTACTACGCCGGCATCTACTGGGGCTTCCTCTGGCCGTACGCGTACGGCGGGGACATCCACACCGAACTCGCGTTCAGCCGCGACGGGTGGAACTTCCAGCGACTGCCCGAGCGCCCTCGTCTTGTGGATCGTGGCCCGGAGGGATCATGGGATGCCGGCATGGTGTTCGCCTCCACGTGGCTCGAGGTGGGCGACGAGTGGTGGCTGTATTACTCCGGGACAGACGGAGGGCACAACTCGCGGGAGAACGTTCCCGGCATCGGCCTCGCCCGGGTTCGCAAGGAGGGATTTGTTTCTCTGCGCAGCCCAGCCGGCGGCGGTACGGTGGTGACGAAACTGATGCGCTGGCCGGGCGGCAGGCTTCTTGTGAATGCCGATGCCTCAAAAAGCGAGTTCACTGTGCTGGCCACCGGGTACGATCGAAAACCAATCGACGGATTCGACCCGGCGCCGAGCCTTCCGGTCACCGGTGATCGTGTTCGCCACGAGGTTGTGTGGGCTCACGGTGACATCCGTGCTCTCGAGGGGAAACCGATAAGGCTTGAGTTTTTGATGAGGGGAGAGGTCGACCTGTTCGGGTTCCAGGCGGTACCAGAGGAGGCCTGAGCGTGGGAATTGCCTTCAGTCAGGTGTCGGACTCGGCCCCGTGGCAGCCTCGGTACGGCCTCGGCGTGGTTGTGTTCGCCGGCCGGTTGTGGGTGCTCGGCGGAACCGCTTCGGCTGCCAACGGGACGCAGTTCAACGATGTCTGGTCGTCCGAGGACGGTTCCGAATGGCGGCAGGAGCTTGCGGCTGCGCCGTGGAGCCCCCGATGGAACCACGCCACATTCGCCTTCGGCGGGAAGCTCTGGGTGATCGGCGGCCTGGCGTCGGTGGATCCCCTGCAGAACCTGGACGACATCTGGTCGAGCCCGGACGGCAGGAACTGGACGCTTGAAGTGCCGGATGCCCCGTGGGCGGCCCGTCATGTGTGGGCATGGACGATCCACCGGGACCGGATGTTCCTCATCGGCGGCGCGACGGACGGGTCGCACACGTACCGGGATGTGCTGTCCTCGGAAGACGGCAGGCGTTGGCGCCGGGAAGCGGTGCGGGACCCATGGTTCTGCGAGCGAAAGTACCACGCCGCCGCATCGTGTGCTGGCAGGCTGTACGTGGTTGCGGGTGTCATAAATGACGACTCGCAGCCGTATGGCGGGCGGTACCTTGACGACGTCTGGTCATCGGAGGACGGCGCCGCGTGGAGGTGTGACGCCAGCCCTGCGCCTTGGTCGGGCCGCGCCGCACCGGTGCTGCTTGCCTGGCGGGACAGGCTGTGGTTATCCGGGGGCGAGCTGCAACCGAGGTTGTACGGGAATGATCTCTGGTGGACGGAGGACGGCGTTCACTGGCAGCGGGAGGCGGACGAACCGCCGTGGCCGGGGCGGACGATCTGCGGCAGCGCGGTGTTCCGTGACAAAGTGTGGATCATGGGCGGCCACCACCGCGATTGGCCGGAACGGGTGGGCCACAGCCTGAACGACGTGTGGACGTGTGAGGTGGTCCCGTAGCGGCGTGTTTGGAGTGCGCAGGCAAGCCGGCGCTTTGAAAGCGGCGGCAGGCCGCCGCACTCCAAAAGAACGCATCAGATCACCCAAGTGAAACCCTGTTGGCAACCTCGGACGTGTTTGACGTACCCGCACCGAGCCTTTCCTCGAAGTAGCTTTGGACCGACTTGACCGAGACCGGCATTCCTGTTATCAACTAGCTCAAATCACGGCACACAATCACACGCGATTTCGAATGAGGGCGAAGCGCATGGATCTGGAACAACATCTCGAGGAAATCCGCGCAGGCCTGAAAGCGAAGCAGTTCACGAACGAAGCGTCTGTTTCACAAGGCATCATCCTACGCCTTCTAATGGCACTTGGGTGGCCTACTTGGGACACGAGAATCGTTGCTCCGGAATACCCGGTGAAGGGCGGCCGGGTGGACTACGCGTTGTGTGACCCGCCTGAGAAGCCGATCGCTTTCGTAGAAGTGAAGGGTGTTGGTCAAAGTGAAGGCGCCGAAAGGCAACTTTTCGAGTATGCGTTCCACGCCGGTGTTCCTGTTGTGATACTCTCAGACGGGCAGTTGTGGCACTTTTTCCTGCCCGCCGAGCAGGGCAATTACGACGAACGACGTGTGTACAAGCTTGATCTGATGGAGCGCGATGTGGAGGAATCGGCCTCACGTCTCATGCGGTACCTGCAATACGAGTCTGTGAAATCGCACCAAGCGCTCCAAGCTGCGCAAGAAGATTACCGCAACATGTCGCGTCAACGCTTGATGAAGGAGACTCTGCCCAAGGCGTGGGCCAAGTTGGTGGAGGAGGAAGAAGGCTTGTTGTTGGAACTGATCGCGGACGAAGTCGCCACCCTGTGCGGATACAAGCCGGACCAGGCAACTGTGGCCGATTTCGTTCGGGGCAACCTATGCCTCCCCGATACCTCTGGCACCAAGGTTCAGCCAAGGCGCACAGTTGCTACACCGAATTCAGCGCCCGTGGTGCTTGCGGATGATTCCCGGACATTGGGAGGCACCGGGTTCGTTTTCCGGGGCAACGCATACCCAGCAAGGAGTGCTTTTCACGCGATGGTCCAGATTTTCGAAGAATTCCGAAAAATCGACCCCTTGTACTTCGAGCGTTTCGCCGCGCGCAAACACGGAACAAAACGGAGGATCATTGACAGGGAGCCTGCCCGATTGTTTCCGGGAAGGCCTGATCTGGTCCGGATTCACGCGAGAAAGTTGTCAGACGGGTGGTGGATTGGCGCAAATGTCAGTCGTGCGCGAATCGAACAGATCATTCGGATGGCATGCGAAGTCGCCGGAGTCAAATTCGGGAGTGAGCTGATCGTCAATCTTGGCGGGTAGCTTCGCTGCTTAAGTCCGGTGTCAATTGAAAGCGCAGGCCAGCCTGCGCACTCCAAAGTTTTGATCGTTCGGTCGTCTCGATACAGCGGCATCCGCTGCGCGTCAGCCGCCACTCGACGACCGTTTTGCGCACGACGGAGGCGCCCCCTACGCCCCCGCAAACCCCGCCTGCTCCTGCGCGGCCTCGATGAACGCAAGCATGTTCGCCAGCGGCACATCCCCTTCCACCGCGTGCGCAGGGGCGAAGATGTAGCCGCCCTCACGGCCCAGTTCCAGCAAGCGTCGGCTTTCTGCCTTCACCTCGTCCACGGTGGCGTTCGGGAGCGTCTTCTGGGTGGAGAGCCCGCCGAAAAAGGCGAGCCGACCGCGGTACTGGTTCATCAGCCGCTCCACATCCATTACTTCCGGCTGGAAGGGGTTGAAGCAGTTCAGCCCGATGCCCACGAGGTCGTCGAACAGCTCATCCACGTCGCCACACGAGTGAATGACGACGAACTTGCCCGCCGACCGCACCACCTCGTACATGCGCTTGAGCTCCGGATAGATGA
Organism: Candidatus Latescibacterota bacterium; assembly: GCA_029547385.1. Lineage (GTDB taxonomy): Bacteria > Latescibacterota > MWCZ01 > MWCZ01 > MWCZ01 > MWCZ01. Next base: position 838 of record JAKPPK010000065.1, on the reverse strand, counting down.
ACTCGCGCCAGAGCGGGTAGCCCATCTGAAGCCCGTGCTGCTGGCCCCAGTCGTCGCCAAAATAGACGGCGTCAATATCGTACCGCAGGGCTTCCCGCACCTGCGCGATGTTGTAATCGGCAATGGCGCGCAGGAGGTCGCGGACAAAGCGGGGGTGCTCGATCATGTCCATGAGCAGGTTGGCGGTGCCGCGCATCGTCCACGCGCGTTCGTAGAGCGAGAAGCCGATGCAGAAGAGACGGAATCGGTCGCCGAAGTGCTCAATCTGCGCCGGGATGTTCTCGAAGAAGCGCGGATGGACGGGTTCAGGGAGCGAGAGGCTTGCCAGGGTGGGTTCCGGCAGGAGGCAGTTGGCAACCACGCCGATGTCTTTGTCCACGCTGCGGTTCCAGACCACGCCGAACACGTCCCTGACGCATCCTTTCCCCACGTCGGTGAAGTAACCGACTCCTTCGCCGAGGCTGAGGATGTGGTTGTGGAGGAATGGCTCCAGGTCGGTGGTGCCGAAGTGTGCGCGGAGCTTTGCCGCCGCTTCCACGGTGAACCCGAACGACCAAGGCACATAGGGTGGTTGCCGGCCTTGAATGGCTGTTCGAACCACCTCACGTTTTGTCATGCGGGCCCTCGGAACGGGTTATTGAGGCGTGAAGGTCACCTGATCCACGGCGAGGCTCCAGTTCCCGTTGTTCAGCAGCCAGACGGTGAGCGTGTACGGTGTGCCGGATTGCAGCGGCTGGCTGGTGCGGAGCACGCGCGCGGCGGGGGCGCCGTAGGTCCACGTGGTGGGGTTGGTGGTGGTCCCTGCCAGTATCACCACGCCGGAGAGGAGATTGCCCTG
>JAKPPK010000046.1 GCA_029547385.1 Candidatus Latescibacterota bacterium | reverse complement strand
TCATGCGGAAGTGCCATTCCGTACCGTTCGCGTGCGATCCGCTCTATGTATGACATGTCGCTGTCGAGGCGACGGATGTGATCCCGCAATTGAGCGTTCTGAACACGTATCAACGCGTTTTCCTTTTCCAGAGCCGCAATTTCCCTTGACACTTCCCATTGAACAAAAAAACCATCACCTCCGCCCCAGAACAGCGCTGCCACCACCACAACAACGGCTGCTGCAAGGGTGAGAATCTTCCACCTGCGTGCGAATGAACGTCTCCGACGCTGTTGCTCTTTCCAGGTACGAAGAGGGTTCTGGTCGCCCGCCGCTTCAGTCACTGCCGAATGGCTCCGTTACCGGTTACGACCCATTTCGTGGTGGTCAAATCCGCTGCTCCCATCGGGCCCCGGGCGTGCAGTTTGTCTGTAGATATGCCGATTTCCGCTCCCAGTCCGTATTCGCCACCATCGGAGAAACGCGTGGAAACGTTGACCATGACACTTGACGAGTCCACTTCGCGCACAAAACGTTCGGCGGTCTGGATATTGCGTGTCACAATCGCGTCCGTGTGCGCGGAACCGTACCTCCGGATGTGCTCGATTGCCTCGTCGAGGCTGCTTACCACCCGGACGGCAAGGATGAGGTCGAGGTACTCGGCATACCAGTCTTCTTCCGTCGCTCTGGCAACAGTGGGATCGATTTCGATGGTTCTGTTGCACCCGCGCAGTGAAACTCCGGCCTCACGATACTCTGACAAAAGCGTCGGCAGAAAAGCTTCGGCGACTTTTTCGTGCACGAGGAGGGTTTCCATAGCGTTGCATACGCCCGGGCGCTGGACTTTCGCGTTGAAACAGATCCTCCGCGCCATGTCCAGGTCTGCATCGGCATCCACGAACGTGTGACACACCCCCTTGTAATGCTTGATCACCGGAACCTTCGCCGCAGCAACCACCGAACGGATCAGAGCCTCGCCCCCGCGGGGAATGATGACGTCAATCAACCCTTCGGCCTGCGCCATCAAGCTCACGGTTTCTCTATCGGTAACGCTAACAAGCTGCACGGCGTCCGGAGGCAGACCCGCGGCCGCGGCAGTCTCGGATACGACCCTGGCCAGAGCCACATTGGAATGGAGAGCTTCCTTGCCACCGCGCAACACGCAGGCGTTGCCGGCCTTCAGACAAAGCGCTGCGGCGTCGGTCGTCACGTTGGGACGTGCTTCGTAGATGATACCGATTACCCCGATTGGCACGCGCATCCTCCCGACGCGAATGCCGCTCGGTCTGATGACACTATGCTCTATCTCGCCCACGGGATCGGGTTGATCGGCAATTTCGGCGATCGCGTGCGCCATAGCTACGACACGCTTCTCGGTCAACGTAAGGCGGTCCAGCATGGCCTGGGTCAGACCGGCGGCTTTGCCCGCCGCCAGATCACGGGCATTCGATTCGAGGATTCGCCCGGAATGCTTCTCCACCGCTTCCGCTATGCGCAGAAGTGCATCTCGTTTGGTCGCGGAATCCGCGCGCGCCATTTCAATCGCGGCTTTGCGCGCTTTCGTTCCGAGTTCGTTTATGTACGCACCAAGGTCCATCATGTGCCCCAATGTTCAGTGCCCTACCCACGTTTCAAAGTTGCCCGGAGAGCCTTTTCGGCTTTGTCAATCGTTTCATCAATGTCGGACGGTTGATGGCTGTAGTTCACAAACCAGTGGGGAAATACGCCGTGGGCAAAAAGCTGCCGCCTCCACTCCGTGTTCAGGGCGGATTCCTTTTCCTTGTCTCCGTCCACGATGGCAAACCCGGGTTGGACAGGGTTCCCCGTGATCGCCATTTCGACGCCGACCTTTCCGGCTACCTCCCCAATCCCTTTCTGGAGCCTCTCTCCCATGCGATAGAGGTGCTTGTGTACTGGTTCCTTCTGCATCACTGCGAGCGTAGCCCGGGCCGCCGCCAGGGAAAGCGTATCGCCTGCGTAGGTCGTCGTGAGAACGAAATCATCGAGTTTCGACATGAACTGGCGTTTTCCGCAGTACACAGACAGCGGATATCCGTTTGCAACAGCCTTCCCAAGAGAGGCGAGGTCCGGTGTGATTCCCAGATATTCCTGCGCTCCGCCCTTCGCGAGGCGGAACCCGGTAATTATCTCGTCAAAAATCAACAGCGCCCCGTACTCGGATGTCAGTTTTCGGGCTTCTTTCGTGAACTCGCCCGCCGGGTCTTTCGCGTTGAAAGGTTCCATCACCATGGCGGCAATCGTTTCGCCCCTGGTTCGGAAGGTTTCGCGGAGTTTCTCAAAGTCACCGTAACCGATTGGAGTCACAAGGTCACGGACGGCCTGTGGAACTCCATTTCCCTGTTGAGTGACCATGAAATAGTCGTGGTACCCGTGGTACCCGCAGATTATTATGTGATCTCGACCGGTGTACGCGCGGGCTATTCTCACATTGCACATGTTTGCGTCAGCACCGGTTTTCATGAAGCGAACCATCTCCGCGCAGGGAACCAGTTCGACTATTTCCTTCGCCACTTCGAGTTCCACCGGCGACGCCATGCTAAAAAGTGTGCCCTTGGACATCTGGATGCGTACCGCTTCGTCTACTGCCGGGAACCGGTACCCCAGAATGATCGGTCCGAGGGCACAGCGGTAGTCTATGTACTCGCGTCCCTCAAGATCCCACATCCGGCACCCGTTGGCACGTTCGATGAAAGCCGGCATCGCTTCGCCCATTTCGGCGTGATGACGTTTTGCGTTTGTCTGCGTACCCCAGGGAATGATTTCGCGCGCGGCTTCCAGGTAAGCGGTATTGCGCCCCATTGTTCAACCTCCCTCAAATGGTACCCGGAAACGAACCAGATCTCCCATAAAATGAACACGCAACGAAGGTTTTTGAGCAACCCTGAAGAAGCTCTTTGCGGAAAACCGTGCGTCGCCCGTCCCCCGCAGGGATCACATGCGGAACGCGGCCGAAACTGAGAATCTCCGGTCTCCAGTTTTTTCTACCGATTGAGCGGTTCCCATGCGACCGGTCCGAAACACTACGGCCGCGTCAAGCGCGAACACTCGATCAATCAGCCACCCCGCGCCGAACGAGTAAGCCTTTGAAGGACCCGCTACGGTCAGCGCCTCCCCCGAATCAAGCAGCGGGCCCCGGAACGGTTCCGTGCCTGTCCAGTACCCCGCGCGCACATACGTGTTCACGACTGGGACGAGGAACTCGCCACCAATGTGCCACCGCAACGAGCCTCGGTAACGCGTTTCAAAAAACGTATCAGGGTCAATCCCCGAAGACGCACCATACGGGCTTCCGTCAAAGCGGGCCTGTTGCCAGTCCGCGTACCAGACGTCGGCGGCAAGGGTCAACGCATAGGTGGTCCACGTCAGTCCTGCTCCGAATTCCCAGGGGCTTCTGATTTTGTACTTCAGCTTGTTCTCGAGATAATCGTAGTGGTAAATGTTAGCGCCGATCGCCTCGTGATATTCGTCGCCCCACGTACCGTCCAGAGTATAACGCGTTGGCGTCGACACACTCAGCCCCATCTGGAAACCCGCCGGGAGTACCGTGTGGGTTCCCAAGACGACCCCCAGACCGTCAATCGAATTGTGCTGGCGGTACCGCCCTACGAGCGAGTCTGGCAGGGCCAGTCCCTGAGCCACCAGTGTGATATCGCGACGGACATCCACCGATCCGTGCTGCCAGCGCAGGCTCAAACCCATTGACGTTGTCGGGGCGACTTCCACGCCGAAGCCCATGGCATAATGGGACAGCCCTCCTTCCTGTCGCAGAATGTCGGATTGCCGGAATACCTGCCCCTGCAGGGTGACTATCCCCGCGCGGTTCATTCGCTGGCCATAATCCGACGGCCTCGCATATCCGAGCGCGAACGTGAAGCCGCCGCGGTACACCGGGTACGGAGCGCTTACGACCAGCGAATTCAGCGCGGTGCCTGTCGCCGACAGCTCGCTCCTCGTTACGGGATTGCCCGTATCCGCCGTACCACGAATACGGCTCATTGCCAGAGAACCAAGTATTTCCGTACGCCGCACTGAGGTCAGTTGCGCGGGGTTGGCGAAAAGCGCGGTACCGTCGATGGTGCTTGCCGCAAGAGTACCCCCCATCGCCTGCGAGCGCGCACCCAGTCCTACCCATCCCGAAGGCAACTGCTCCCCCACGCCCACCGAGATATCTTTGATAGTCTGCATTTTCGGGGTGAGGGCAACACCGCACTTCGCGATCAAGAAAAGCGCGGCGATGCCTTTCAGGCTTTGCGGGAACACCATCCAGCACTCCTCTGCCTGTGTATGATGATCAACTCTATCGCGATTGCGAACCGGAAGGCCTGTTGCGTGCGTCGCCACGCCCTCGAGGCTGTTCCCCGGCCTGCTCCTGGTCCTCGGATTCCTGGGCCTTCTCCGCCGATTTGGTGGCAGCAGGCTGTTGAACCGGTTGCTGGCTGACCGGGAGTGGAGCCGGAGCGTCGTTCCGTGGCTCAACTCGGACCGGGCGCCCTTCGGTTGCGGAACCGCGGTCTGCGGAAGTAGAATCACGTGTGACGCGCGAGGTTGCCGGAGAACCTGCCATTCCTGTGTTCAACGGCAGCGCCGACCGCTGAAATGAAGGCATCGGACCGGGTCCGTACCCCGGCAATCCAACGAAACTATCGCGCGGATCTACACTATTGACGCTGTCGCGCACCTGACCACGTCCAACAGCCGGGAGTTCGGGATGCCAGGCACCCGTCCGGCTTCCGGGATAGTACCACCACGGGCTGTAGCGGTAGCTGACCCAGCGTCCGTAGAAGTAAGAATCACCATACCACCGTGAACGGAAGAACAATGGGTCATACTGGTTGTAGAAATACGAGTTGTACCGCGAGTACCATCCGCGGTGATGAAACGACCACAAGTCACTCTGGGTATGACACGAAGCGCACTGATCCGTCTCCACGACGGTTCCGTTTTCCGTAATCTGTTGCCGCGGCGCAAGTTGAGGATGCGAGAGAACGGTGTAACAGCCGTACAGGCTCAAGGACCCCAGTATGAGCAAGCCGGCCAGACTGCGTTTGCCCCGCGGCGTGCTGTTCACTGCGGAACCTCCTTGATCGAAGATCCAATCGGTACGCGGGCCTCTGGCGGATTCGCCATATGCTCATCCATAAGATACTCTGCCCCGACGCGAAATGTCCGCGCCGTTCGTCTGAGGTTCTCCAGTATTTGGAAGCCCCAGCTG
>JAKPPK010000042.1 GCA_029547385.1 Candidatus Latescibacterota bacterium | reverse complement strand
ACCCGATGGGAGAGCGAGCATCGGCCCGAATCTGCCCTCTCACAACCAGCGAGGACTCCTGTTTGAGGGCCGCCGCGGTTTCGAAGACCTCAGGCGTGACGTTCCCTTTGAACACCACGCACTGCATGACGCCGGTCCCGTCGCGCACCTGAAGGAAATGCAACTTGCCCGACGACCGCATATTGTACAACCACCCCTTGAGGACAATCTCCTGTCCTTCGTAACGGGCGATGTCTTCGATGGTTGGCCGCTCATCCCACATAGGTCTGCTCCGCGGCGTCAGATATGATGTTCATCTTCCCCGACATGCGTACACGCGTTCCCTGCGAGAATCGCTGGATAGTCCGCAACCTCGCACGCTCCAGTTGCTTCAACCATGGTGCTCCGCACAGCCGCGCCAGGAGGTGCGCTCCGGTGTCCATGCGGTACACCGGCCATCGCGGCAGGAGCAACGGGGAATGCCATTCTTCAACCTGAGATGGCTCCATGGTCACCCCGTGCCGAAAACCCATCGCCTGCGCCATCTCGGCCAGCGCCTTTGATACCGCACCAAACGGGTAGGCCAGGCTCGTTGCCACTATGCCCAGTTCCTGTTCCATTGCCGAACGAGCGCATTGCAGCTCTTGCCTCGCAGCGGCAATCGGCTTGTCAGTAAGCGCCGTATGGGTGTGACCGTGTACGCCAATCTCCCACCCGGCTGCCGCTACTTCCCGCAGTTCTTCCCAGTTGAGATGCCTGTGCGTGCGCCACGCGCCAACATCCCACGACGCGACTTTTCCTACGTAGCCGGTCGGCACAAACACGGTCCCACGCCAACCATGGCATTCGCACGTCGCGACCACGTCCAAAAGGCTCGCATACGCATCGTCCACTGTGATGCAGAACGTGCCGTCATCCGCTCCCTGGATCATTTCATCCACCCGAACGGCACGCCAACCAAGATCCGACAGAACCCTGCAATGTTCGCGCCACCGTCGCCGAGGAACCGTCGTGGCGCTCAGTTCGAACCCATCTTCCACGGCGTGGTACGCGAAGATGTGCTGCGCCATCGAGGCCGCCTATGTGCCCGTGTGCCCGAATCCACCGGAGGCACGTCCGGTCGGCGGAAGTTCCTCGACTTCGCACCATTCCGCGCGAACAACCGGCGCAATTACCAGCTGGGCAATACGGGTTCCAGGTGAGATCTCTATTGCCTCCCGGCCGATGTTCGTGAGGAGGATTTGCACCTCTCCGCGATAGTCGCTGTCAATTGTCCCCGGGCTGTTGGGAATGATCAACGGCAAACGGCTTGCCAACCCGCTTCTCGGACGAACCTGACCCTCGTACCCTTCCGGAATGGCAATCGCAATTCCGGAAGGCACCCTGACGGTGTGCCCTGAAGGGACCGTCAATGGAGACTCTATAGCTGCCACCAGGTCCATCCCAACTGCGCCATCCGTCTGGTACGCCGGCAGAGGAAACCTCTTTCCGTGTGGAAGACGGACGATGCGAATCGGAAGCCGATCAACCATTCTAGCGCCCGCGCCCGTGGGAATGCCCCGATTGCGAACTCCGTGGCGGCCGTTCGCGTTCCTTTGACGGATCGTAATCGGGCAGCAATCGTTTGTGGCTCAGGCGAACCTTCCCCGTCTGATTGTCAACCTCGATGATTTTCACCTGCACGGGATCGCCGACTTTGATTTCGTCTTCCACTTTCTCGAGCCGACGGTTGGCGATTTCGGAGATGTGCAGCAGGCCTTCTTTGCCGGGCAGATACTCGACGACCGCGCCGAAATCGAGAACGCTCTTGACGACGCCGTCAAAAACCTCGCCAACCACCGGTTTCCGCACAATCCCGTTGATCCTTCGAACTGCCGCCTGACCGCTTTCTCCGTCGAGGGAGGAGACCCGCACAGTGCCGTCATCATCGATTTCGATGGTCGCGCCGGTGAGCTCCTGGATCTCACGAACCGTTTTCCCACCGGGGCCAATGATCGAACCTATTTGCGAAGGATCCACTTTCACCACGAGGATGCGCGGAGCAAACCGGGAGAGTTCGGGTTTGGGTTCCGCAATCGCCTGCTTCATGAGGCCCAGCACATGCAGACGCCCTTCTCTTGCGCGCTCCAGTGCCAGTTTCATGGTTTCCATGGGAATTCCACCAACCTTGATATCCATCTGGAAGGCGGTGATGCCCTGCTCCGTCCCCGCGATCTTCAGGTCCATGTCGCCGTTCGCGTCTTCAACTCCGAGCAGGTCGGTCAGAATTGCAAAACGGTCGCCATCTGAAACCAGCCCGCAGTTCACCCCGGCAACTGCGCATTTGATCGGGACACCTGCGTCCATCAGCGCCAGACTCGCGGCACAGACCGTCGCCATTGAAGAGGACCCGTTCGATTCGAGAATATCACTGACGATACGAATCGTGTACGGGAAACTCTCACTCGCAGGAATAACAGGCTCGATGGCTCGTTCGGCGAGGAATCCATGCCCTATTTCGCGTCTTCCCGGCCCGGACATGCGTTTCACTTCGCCGGTTGCGAACGGCGGGAAATTGTAATCCAGCATGTACGTTTTGAAGGATTTCCCTTCAAGGGAATCGACCAGCCGTTCGTCCATCTTCGTCCCGAGCGTTACGGACGCGAGAGCCTGCGTCTGACCGCGAGTGAACAAAGCGGAACCGTGAGCACGCGGCAGGACGCCGATTTCTGAAGTGATCTCCCTGACCTCGTCGATGGTGCGGCCGTCGATTCGCCGACCTTCGTTCAAGATCATATTCCGCATTTCCCGTTTGGCAATCTTCTCCAGGACCGATGCGATTCCCTTTTCCTGACCCGGAAATTCCTCCGCGAGCGCAGTGTTGACTTCCGCAGCGATCGCAGCCTGTGCCTCTTCCCGCGCAACTTTGTCGGCGACCCTCAGGCTTTCGCAGATGCGCGCTACGGAGAGCCCTTCCACTCGCGCCACCAGCCGTTCATCCAGAGGTGTATCCACGGGGACGACTTTCGGTTTGCCGATCTCATCCACGATCTTCTGCTGGAATGCGCAAAGATCCTTGATGTGGCCGTGGGCGAACTCCATCAGGTCGAGCAACGCTGCTTCGGGCAATTCGTGCGTCTCGCCTTCGATATTGATGACCGATTCCGTATTGCCCGCGACGACGACATCTGCGTCCGACTCCTCCAACTGCGCATAGGTGGGAAGAACGATTTTGTTGCCTTCCTGGTCGTGCGCTACGCGAACCGTTGCGTACGGACCCGCAAACGGGATGGAGGAGATGCTGAGAGCCAGAGACGCGCCGATGCAGGCGATAATGTCGGGGTCATTTTCCTGATCGTGAGAAAGCACCGACACGATCACCTGTATCTCGTTTTTCAGGCTCTTCGGAAACAGCGGCCGAATCTGGTGGTCAATGAGCCGCGCGGACAGTGTCTCCTGATCGGACGGCCTTCCTTCACGTTTGAAGATGCTTCCCGGGATTTTCCCCGCGGCGTACCCTTTCTCGCGGTATTCCACCGTCAAAGGGAAAAAACCAAGATCCATCTCCTGCGGAGACATGCAAGCGGTTACCAGGACCATGGAGTCGCCGCACCGGACAAGGACAGCCCCGTCCGCCTGTTTCGCCATACGCCCGTGTTCCACGGTTATCGTGCGATCTCCGACTGTAATACTGTACTCACGGACCATTCAGGTCCTCCTTCGTGGGAACGCGTGAATTCAACCTGTGACCGACGCCGGGCTCAGGGCGTAAGCGCGTTCTGGTCTTTTTCGCACCCATGCGGGTGACGGTGACGCGCCTGCGCGTACATCGAAGCCTTGAACGTGATCCCGGTTCGGGACACGTCGGGAGTGACGCCGGGCCGGACATGCCGGCAAACCCCTCACCCCGCGGATTCTCACAGGGCCCTCGGGGTGGGGTACCATGCCTAACGACGCAAATCGAGCTCTGCGATAAGCTTGCGATAGCTCTCAATATTCGTCCGCTCGAGATAATTCAACAATCGGCGGCGCTGGCCAACAAGCTTGAGCAGCCCGCGGCGGCCGGCATGGTCTTTCTCGTGTGTCTTGAAGTGCTCGGTAAGGTTCCGAATCCGCTCTGTGAGCAGCGCGATCTGTACTTCTGACGATCCGGTATCAGCCTCGTGATGGCGATGTTGAGCCATGACTTCTGCGACACGCTCTTTGGAAACAGGCACCTGAATCTCCTTTCTCACCGGATGCGGAGTCTTGCGGCTCCGCACCACACAGCCTCCGGTGTCTGGAGGCAGGGCGAAACGTCTTTCCCATCCCGCTGGCGGCCTTTCCGCTTTACAGTGAGGGGTACACCAACACCGGCCGCAATACGCCGGCACACACTCTTCCTATGCCCAGTAATTCGCGTTCCCGCGAAAACACAACCGAAATTCCGTCAAAGTCATCGAAGTGAGCGATCGGCGCCCCGTTGAGAAAACGTTTCTCATCTTGCCCTTCAACGATCGTCGTGCGCCCGATCGCCTTCTCCAGCGCGGGCCCCGGCGGCACGATGAAATGCTCCCACGCGCCCGACGCCGCCAATTGCTCAATCTGCTCAAAAGACAGGCATTCTGCAATATCAAATAAGCCTGATTTTACCCTCCGCAACGATCGCACATGCGCCGCGCTTCCGATCGCCCTTCCCCAATCACGCGCCAATGCGCGGATGTACGTTCCACTGGTGCACGACACCTTCAGACGGAGGTCCGGGCGTACCCATTCCAGGATTTCGATCTCCGAAATCGTGACCTTCCGCGGGGCCAGTTCCATTGCCTGTCCGCGGCGTGCCCGCCGGTAGGCTCGAACCCCATCCGACCGAACTGCGCTGAAGGCTGGTGGCACCTGGTCGATTTCGCCGACAAAGCTGTTCTTCGAGGCTTCGATACCCCCAAAATCCAGTTCGGGAACGTCCGCGGTCTCGATCACCTCTCCCGCCGCGTCGTCTGTCGTTGTCGCGGTTCCGAAGCGGAACGTCGCTTCGTACACCTTCGTTCCGCCGCCCAGGAACCCCGCCAGCCGAGTCGCGCGCCCAACCAGAATCACCAGCACACCCGTTGCCGCGGGGTCCAGCGTGCCTCCGTGGCCGATGTGACGGGTGCGCAAAATTCTTCTCAGATGCGCCACCGCACCGTGCGACGTGCCGCCGGCGGGTTTGTCGAGCAGGACAATCCCGTCCAGAGCCCGCTCGCTACACATCTGAACCTGGCGCCTCCGGTGGCAGTTTGCGCTTGTCCTCCGTTCGCACCTTTTCGATCAGACTGCTCAGATGTATGCCGTCTTCGATGGAGTGGTCTATCTGAAACCTCAGTTCGGGGACATGCCGCAACCCAATACGCTTCCCGAGCTCCGTTCGTACGAACCCGGTCGCACTGGCGAGGCCTTTGAGAGTATCGCCTTCCCTGCGCCCTTCGACGGTCAACTCCGCGAAAAAGACGCGGGCAAAGGAAAGATCATCGGAGACTTTCACCCTCGTGATGGTAATCGGGCCTACCCGCGGGTCGCTCACGCGGAGACGAATGATCTCCGCGAGCTCCCTCCGGATCTGATCGGCAACCTGTTCCGCCCGAAAAGGCATGGTACCCCGTTCATAAGATCTGATGATCAGTGGATGACCACCGGCGCATCCAACAACGATAACCGCACGTCGTGTTCCACGAACCGTATCACCTGTTCGAGAACATGGCGCGCGGACTGGGCATCAACGGCAACGACCGAAACCCCGATGGTTGCCCGCTGCCACAGGTCCTGGTGGTCAACTTCCGCAACCGAGACATTGAAATGGGACCGTATTCGATCCTTGAGACTCCTGATTACCTGACGCTTGTCCTTGAGCGAGCTGCTGTCGCGAACCAGACACCCGATACACACACTGGCGACCACCATCGGTTTCCCCGATCATCCTGCGACGGACTCCAGGGTGCGAGCTTCTTCTATTATGGTGTACGCTTCAATAATGTCGCCCACTTTGATGTCGTTGAAGTTCTCAATCGAGATACCACATTCGTACCCGGAAGGAACCTCCCGAACATCCTCTTTTACGCGCCGGAGTGTCCCGATTTTACCGTTGTACGCCTCCGCACCATCCCGCATGACCCGCACACGTGCGCCGCGTGTCATGACACCGCTCCGGACCATACAACCCGCAACGTTGCCCACGCGTGGAACTTTGAACACCTGCCTGATCTCTGCGGTCCCGGTAACCTGCTCGGTGATCTTGGCATCCAGAAGGCCCGCGAGGGAGGCTTTGACCTCTTCAATTGCCTCGTAGATGACCTGATAAAGACGTATTTCCACCTGCTCCTGAGCGGCAAGTTCTCTGGCGCGCGCATCCGGGCGAACGTGGAACCCGATGATGATCGCGTTCGAGGCGGAAGCAAGCAGCACGTCGCTTTCACTGATCGCGCCGACGCCGCGGTGGATTACCTGAATCGCCACTTCAGCGTTGGACAGCCGTGCCAGTTCGTCACTCAGCGCTTCCACGGAACCGTCCACGTCGCCTTTGACGATGACCGGCAGGAGCCGCAGCTCGCCTTCGCTGATCCGTCGCTTGAGGTCAGTGAGTGAGACTTTCTTGATCCGGCTGTAGTCCTGCTCCCGCTTGATCTGCTGCCGGTACTGTGCGATTTCACGAGCTTCGCGTTCGCTCTCGTAGACCGCAAACTTGTCTCCCGCCATGGGAACGTCATCAAAGCCCAGAACCTGCACCGGCCTGCTGGGACCCGCATCCTTGATCGGGTTTCCGCGCTCGTCGAGCAGTGCGCGCACCCGGCCTGCCTGCATTCCTGCAAGGAAGGCATCTCCTACGCGCAACGTCCCATTCTGAACGAGTACGGTGGCAACAGGCCCACGTCCCTTGTCAAGCCGCGCTTCGATCACAACACCGCGGGCAGGCCTGTTGGGATTCGCTTTCAATTCCATGAGTTCGGTTTCGAGCGCGAGACGTTCCAGCAGTGTATCAACCCCTTGCCCGAACTTTGCGGAAATCTCCACCGACTGGACCTGCCCACCGAAGTCCTCCAGAATGACACCGTACTGCGTGAGCTGCTGTTTGATGCGCGCCGGGTTGGCCGTCGGAAGGTCGATCTTGTTGATGGCTACAATGATGGGAACCTGCGCCGCACGTGCGTGGTTGATTGCCTCGATTGTCTGAGGCATCACATTGTCATCCGCGGCGACAACAAGAACCACGATATCAGTCACCTGTGCACCGCGTGAGCGCATGGCGGTGAACGCTTCATGACCCGGTGTGTCAAGGAATGTCACTCGTCCTTGGGGCGTTTCGACTTCGTACGCGCCGATATGCTGGGTGATCCCCCCGGACTCGCCGGCGATGACGTTCGTCCGGCGGATGTAGTCCAGAAGCGAAGTCTTTCCGTGGTCCACATGGCCCATAACCGTGACGAC
>JAKPPK010000027.1 GCA_029547385.1 Candidatus Latescibacterota bacterium | reverse complement strand
GCATGCGTGCACGTAATGCCACAAATGCCCACGGGTGCGCTGTGTCACGGAATTGGAGAGCCGATAACGCTTATTATGATAAGCTGACAGGGCTCGCGGCGGGCGGTCCAGCGAAGTCAGAGAGCTGAACGAATGCGGGTGCAATGTCCAGCCCGTGGCGCTCGAAGGCTTCTTGGTGCTTCTCTGTGATCGTGGCGCGGTTCCAAGGATCTGATGAACCGGGCGGGTGAATTTCGGAGCCGCCATAAAAAGGGCGAGATGCTACGCGAAACCCTGTCGGTACGTGTGGTGGTACTACCGGCTCTATTGCCGCCCTGCACACGAACGAAGGCACCACGGTTTCCACGAAAGTAGCCACCGGTCTTATCGGGCGCGCGCGCGAAACGGCACCGCGTTTCGATAGTAGCTCGCGTGGCGTACGCGGGCGCCGATACGTACGGGCGCGGCGATCGCCGGAAGGCATTGCCCGATGTCCCACGGACCGGGCGGCATGTGTTGACCCGCGCTAAACAGTCTGACCGGATCCCGATAAGGTCCAGCCTGGAAACGTGCCCGCGAAGAATTGACGTACAAGGCGCGCGAAGGTTCAGGGGCACATGGGATACCAACCAACCCGCCCGCGCTTGCTGTACGCGTTCTCTGTGAGCGTGGTGAAACGTGGCGGCGATTCTTCAGGGCTTGGGTGGCGTTATCGTGGACGATGAGCGGCGCGGGAGTCGGAACAGGTCAACCAGGAACGACGCCGGGCGAGAAGTCAACCCGATCGGGCAAGCCGGAATACCACACCGGAACACGTGGCGATCGGGCGGAACCAGGAACGACGACGGCACCCGCAACCTTACGGGATGACAAGGCCGGAAGCGCGTCGCGTTGCGCGTAATGGGTAGAATCACGCTTGACTGCGGGCGTTTAATTTCGTATAGTGCTTACGTGTAGCAAACGGCTACAAAAACAGGGAGCGTCCGTGCGACGAACACGAACGCTCCGAAACTCAAGCCGCCTTCGGTGGGCAAAGCTCAACACGCGGTATTGGAAAAGTATATGGCGGGTTTTTTCAAAATGCAAGGATTATCAAAAATTTCTTGACACTGTAACGAAAACCCGCACTCCCAATACCTACCCTGGAGCTTCCCTTCCGACGGCGGCGAAACCCTACAGAAAGGGCTCGCCGTGTCTCCATTTCAAAGCATCCCTGTTGATCCCACCTTCACTGACCATGTAGCGGAGTGGTGTCGAAAGACCTGCACGCCGTTGGCTAGTCTGTCGAAGGAATGCGGACTGCACCCGTCCACGTTGTCCGTTTCATTCTGCAAAATTCGGAGCGGCAAGGCTCGCGCCCTGCACATTCGCACCGTGTCGGCACTCGCCAGAATAACCGGTGTGCGGGCGAAGGCTTTGCCGTATGGGTGCTGAACCAGACAAGCCGGATCCAGAAGAGTCGGGCGAGCAGGCGCCGCCGTGGTGGCAAGCGATACGGAACCTTCGTGAGCTGCTAAGGTCAACACCGCGTGGAAAGAATGATCCAGCGCGCGGCGT
>JAKPPK010000163.1 GCA_029547385.1 Candidatus Latescibacterota bacterium | reverse complement strand
CGATTGAGAATCCGTATGCTCTTCACTTCCGGGAGAGTAGTAAGCGCGTACACAATCCCTCGTGCCGCCCCACCGGCTCCCAGAACAACAACAACGGGCGGAACGCTGTCCATTTTCGCTCCCACCCGGATCGCCTGAAGGATTCCGTACACATCGGTGTTGTCGCCGTAGAGTTGTCCACCTCTGTTGACGATCGTGTTGACCGCTCCCACTGCTTTCGCAGCGGGTGACAATTCGTCCAGGAATTTGATGACAGCTTTTTTGTGAGGAACCGTGACGTTCATCCCGGGCAGATCCAAACCGCGGACGGCATTCACCGCTTGTTCCACGCCTTCCGGGGCAACATGCCACGCGAGATATACCCAGTTCAATCCGA
The DNA here is from genome assembly GCA_029547385.1 of Candidatus Latescibacterota bacterium. Taxonomy (GTDB): domain Bacteria; phylum Latescibacterota; class MWCZ01; order MWCZ01; family MWCZ01; genus MWCZ01. The sequence continues at coordinate 7,599 of JAKPPK010000163.1, read as the reverse complement.
GCGCTTCGAACGCGGCGTTATGCATCGCAGGTGAAAGACTGTGGCTTACCGGGTCGCCAATTACGCCAACAACGCGTGTGGTTCCGTCGATATCCACCTCTGATCGCGGCTCCCTGTCCGTGGTGTCTGGCTATACCTGAACCAACACTGCGAGGACAAGCAGTGTCCAGGAAATGATTCGTTTGAACCTTTCCTTGTTGATTCTGTTGAAAAGGTGCACGCCGATCAATGATCCGGCAATGATCGCCGGAACGAGCCCTGCGATGCACGCCAGCATGCGAGCGTCAATCGCTCCGTTCGCGATCAACAAGGCGCTCTTTGTTCCCGAACTCACGAAGAAGGTGGTCAGAAGCGTCGCTTTGAACGTTTCGGCATCCCATGGTTGGCGAGAGGCATATGCAACCAGTGGAGGGCCGCCTATGTTCGTTGCGCCCCCGATTACCCCGACACCGAGACCCGCCACCGCGGCGACCCAGCCCGGCAGAGCGTGCCTTCGCACCTTGAACCCAATAAGGCTGGTCACGCCCACATACACAAGCAGGGCACTGACCAGAAACCGGATCAGGATCAGGTTGCCGCCCAGAAGTATCGCGAGACCGAACGGAATCCCAACGAGCGTACCGCCGACGACTGGCAGAACAAGCTTCCACCGGATGCTTCTGCGCACGCTCCAAAGCGTGGTGGATACGTTCACAAACGCCAAGGGGGAAACGAGAATGGAAGCAGTTCGCACATCTATTACGAGCGCAGCCAGTGCCATGGCGACCATACCGAAGGCAAAACCCAGCGTTCCCTGGACCACTGCAGCACCGAATGCTATCAACAACAGTATGAAGAAATCCTGGCTTCCAAAAAACACGTACTCTCCTAACCCTCGGAATTGCCGGCATCAATTCTGAGCACAACCGCCGGGTCGATCTCATCCGCACAGATTTCGAATGTTTCACCTGATTCCAATGCGAACAGATCGAACCTTGCGGCCGGATATTCGGTTTCATCAACCCGTACAACGCAACTTCCCTGGGCCACCAGGAGGAGAACTCCGTTCGATGCGCGTTGCGCCTCGGTGGCCTCCCCGCGAGCGAAGAACCTGACGCTCGCACCGAACGACCCGTAGGACGCAGGGAGATTGGCCAGGAGCTCCGCCTGGTCATTTCCATCGGGGAGGTCGTACAAAGAAACGTGCCGCACTGTCCACTCCCTAAGAAAAAAGTCTTTGTCCGTATTATTGGGATATTCAGCTATCCCATCTCCTCGATGAGCACATGACGCCGCTCCTCGGCGGAACGATAAACTGCTTTGACGATGGCAACGTCACGACGTCCAATTTCGCCAGGCACAGGGACCGGAGCGTCCTCAAGAATCGCACGGACGAAGGCGGCATGCTGGTCGTATTTCCCGGCGAATCTGGCCTGCCGTGGCCCGTAATCTGCGGGGTCGAGCACCGTCATCTCTTTGCCACCCCTGGGGGTGTACTTGATGATATCGCCGTCCCAGGGAAGTTCCGACCACAGGAATGTCTGTCCCGCCGTCATCACCAGAGACCCCTTTGTTCCGTAGAGGGCAAAAAGCCCTCCCTCAGCCGCGTACCCCGCCTCAAACGAGCCGTACACACCCCCGCGGAATTCCGCGACTGCGTGGGTCAGATCATCCCCACCGATCGAATGTTTGCACAATCGGTTCGTGGAAAGCGCCGCCACCTGAACGATATCGTCATCCAAAAGCCACTGGAAAAGATTAATGGAGTGGACTGCAAGCTGGATAAACACGCCGCCGCCGGTCTTCTCCGCAGAGCCTCGCCACGCGGTATTGTCTTTCGCCTCATATCCGCCCCGATGGGCTCCGCGACTGCTGACAGAGGAAATGATCCCGAAGAACCCTTGTCGGATCATCTCCTTGATCTCGTGGAAGAGGGGGGCACCCAGAGAACTCATGTAAAGGCCCAGTTTGCGATTGTTGCGCTGGGCCGCAGCGATCATTTCATCGCAATCACGGATCGTGGGTGCCATGGGTTTCTGACAAATCACGTGCTTTCCGGCCTCGTGGGCGGCGATTGTCTGTTGCGCGTGGAGGTGATTGGGGGTGCTGACGTCCACAAGGTCGATGTCGGGGCCAAGCAAGTCCTCAAACGTCGTTGTCCAGTTTACGTTGAGTCGTTCTCCCTGTTCACGTGCCTTCGCGGGATCGATATCCTGTACCAACACAAGTTCGGAATCGGGGCAGGTCTTGTACGCCTCCATGTACCAACGGGCTTCGCCACCAGCGCCCGTGACAGCGACGCGAATCTTGCGTGACATAAGATTCTCCGTAATGGGAAGATGGTATACTGATAATGTGGATTATGTCATGCCGATCAAGCCAGCTTGTCGTGGTCAGTCGTAATGTCCCTTCTTTGAAGAGACCTCGGCTCCCACAACCAGCGATTTTGCCCCGGTCTGGAGTCTGCCGACCCGGTGCCCCGGCGCGTGTGACGACTTCCCTTTGAACTGCGGCAACCACGGAGCCTGCGCTTCGAGCATCTCATCGACCATGTTCCTGATTTCGTGGGGGGCAAGCACCGCGGCGGTAAGAGGATCAAGCATGCACGCGTGGTAGACGGCTTCCGGGTCGCCTTCGATGGCTGCCTTCACAGCAAGCTCCTGCGCGGAAATGTTCGACTGGCAAAGCGCCGCGCACTGCTCCGGGATATGACCGACGTACGACGCGTGCAGCCCAAGCCTGTCCACAAACACGGGTACTTCGACACAGCAATCGTAAGGCAGGTTGGTGATGAAGCCTTTGTTGAGCACGTTGCCCGCGAACCTTGTAATCTCCCCGGTAAGCTTCGCGTTCATGATGTTTGAAGCGTACTCGACCGACTTGTACCCGCGGCGGAACGGTACGGGTTTTCTCCCGTCCGCCAACTCACGCATCTCTTCCAGATATTTGTCACGGTGTTGCAGGCAGCTGTTCAGGTAATAGGCTGTTTCCCCTGAGAAACCCGGGCCGTTGAACAATTCGAGCAGGTCCTTCCGTTTTCGGAAGTAGGGGAGGTATTCCGAAAGATGTCCTGACGACTCTGTCATGAAGTACCCCGTTGCCTTCATCATTTCGAACCGGTACTCCTCGCCCCGGATGGGGCCTTCAGCGGCGAGTTTGTCCCACATTCTGGGATAAAGGTCGCTTCCATTGTGGCGGAACTTAAGGAACCAGGCCATGTGATTGATTCCGGCAGTCAGGACGTCGCACTCCTCTACTGCCACTCCCAGCCACTGGCAGAGCATATTGGTCGTGTGCTGAACCCCATGGCAAAGACCGACGGACGTCGTGTCGGGGTACATCTTCTCCATCGCCCACGATACAATCGCCATGGGATTGGCGTAGTTCATGAAGATGATTTCAGGGTGCGACACATCCTGCATGTCACGAATCATGTCCAGAAGAGCGGGTACATGGCGCAGCCCACGAAATATCCCGCCTGGGTTCACCGTATCGCCCACGCAGACGTCAATCCCGTATTTGAGGGGAATGCTTACGTCGAGCTTGTACGGTTCCAGACCACCTACCTGGATCATCGAGATCGCGAAATCGGCTCCGGTCAATGCTTCTCTTCTGTCCGTAGTCGCCGAAAACGTGCACGCGAGCGTATGCTCCTCTTTCATCCGGAGCATGGATCGGTACACGAGATCCAAACGTTCTGGATCCACGTCCATCAGTGCGAAATGGATGTCTTTCATGCTTTCGAAGCTCAGTATGTCTTCGACCAGCATCCTGCAGAACCCTGCACTGCCCGCACCCATCATTGCGACTTTGGTCACCTGGTCGCCCTTTCCATTGTGAAGAAAATCGTCCTGAACTGCGACGCCATTACCACCGCGTCAGTTGTTTGAAACGAGGCCACGCGTCATCAGCGTAGAATCGGTGTCCCCCATTTCCCACCACGAGCCGACATTTGTCTTTGTGCCCGGCTGCGGAATAGATATCGCGAATGCGCCGAAAAGTGCTCCGAACCCCTTTGATCGGGAAGATTTCGTCCTCCTTCCCTGCGACCACCACCAATGGCCTCGGGGCTATCAAGCACGCGAGATCGCCCATTTCAAACCACTTCAAAATCCCCGGAACATAGTTGTCTTCGCAGTGGTGGATCCGACCAATTGAATCGCGGAATGTGCACACGTAGCACGAGGGCATGGCCGCCTTTATCCGTGGATCGCAACAGGCGGCAAAATACGTGATGGTTCCGCCGCCCGAATTGCCCATGCAGGCGATCTTGCCGCTGTCCAGCTCGGGGAAGGTTGCCAACGCGTCGATTGCGCGAGAGACATCCCACACCCGCTCGCCGATCATCGTCCTTCCGAGCAACAGAGATACCATTGTGGCATGGTGACACCGGGAGCCCTCATGTTTCGCATCTTTCCGTTCCCCGAAACAGCGCTGTTCCATCACCAGGGCGGCGAATCCTTCCTTGACGGCTCTAATGGCGAAATCGCGGTCCCCGCCGCTGATAGACTTCTGATCCCCCTCGTACTTCGGACGCGCGAGACTTATGTGCATGCCCGTAGAGTGCCCTTGCAGACAAATCATGACGGGGAATGGTGCAGAGCCGCGTGTGGGAAGCAACAGGTGGCAAGGAACGTCGGCGTTTTTCTCCGCCGTGAACACGAACCGCCGCTCGACGAATTCCTCGTGTTGCGTCTCGAATTCATGCCGGATGTTGAGGGGGACCTTTGCCGGCGTGTTTCCCAGAAGTTGCCGCAGCTTCGCGCCCACCTTGCGCCGCCACGCGTCGAAGGATTCGGCGTCCGAATGCTTGTGCGGGTCGAACGTGAGCGCGAGCGGGGCCCTGTCCATCAAATACTCGTGGCACAACTCAGGGGCAAAAGAGTACGTGTCCATTGGGATTTCCCCTATCCAATCAGGGCTTTCCGAAATCTCGAACCGCTTCGACAATCACGGGAAAGCTTTTCTGCCAGACGCCAGGCGGGACGTTCTCGGAAATCTGTATCTGCATGCGGCCGGTGTGTCCTGCCTGTCGAAGCATGGCCATGGCGTGGGAGTAGATCTGTTCTGGTTCCCAGAGATGCACGGACGACGGGAAGTTCACGAAAAGGCGCATATCCGGCCAACGGGTTGCAGCGTCAGCGCACGAAGTGTCGTTATCGGGTGGCGGGGAAAGGGAGTCTATTCCCCGGACCCCGCTCCCTCCTATGGCCTCCCAGAGCGGTTTGAGATCTCCGTCCATGTGCACGAACACCGGCGCGTCGTCGTCTCTGAGCATGCCTGCCAGCTCGTCATAGAACGGCACACAATACCCGCGGAAATACCGTTCACCTATCGCCGGTGCGGTGATATTGTCAGGAAAGTCAACGAAGGGAACTCCGTGCTCGCGCGTCGCCCGGCAAACGGACTCGAATATCCGCCGCTCGATGTTCCCAAGAACTTCAAGACACTCCCGCAGAACCGGCAGGTCATCTTCAAGATCAACGGCGAGCTGCTCGAGGGATACCCACTGAATCCACATCTGCTGGTAAGGCGTGCGGTGAACCGCCACCATGGGAACGCCGTCGTCTCCCAGCGCATCCCTGTCGAGCAGAAATGGTGTCGCATCATCAACGACGACGACGTTGCGCAGGTAGGAAAGCAGGATCTCGTAGTCGGCGGAATCGCACACGTAGTGCTTGCGCGTGGCGCCGGACTGATATGCGGGTTCGAACACCCGCTCCTGAACAAGTGATCCCCGCGGTGTAATCAGGCGAGCACGTTCGCCGGTTCTCCCGTTGATCTCGACAGGTTCGTGCGTAATAACGCAATCAGGTGCTTCGATCCGGTATGCGGAGGACCAACGGATGATGCCCATGTTCGCCCGACCGACAACATCCCAGACAACCTCGTTCGGCGCGGCAAGACCGTCGTATTGAACGAAAGGCACCCGGTCGTGCGGGTTACCGCGAATTACTGCCAGAATTCGCTCACGCATGGTCATCGGAGGGAACAACCGAAGAGAGGAGTGGTGAACACGCATCGTTGACCAAATATAGCCGGCAGGGTTGGTCCTCTCCCACCCCGCTCGGTTCCTTTTTGGGAGTCAAAACGTCACGAACTCGGGCCGCTGAAGGAGCACTTTCGCATGCGCAGTATGACCGGTTGCATACAAACCCGCCTGGTACCAAGTATTTTGTGTGTTGTCATCGTCATGAGCGCCAACCCAGCGAGTGCGACTATGAACCTGAATGGATCATTCGAGGATGGAGCGGAATCCCCTTCCGGCTGGATCCGGCGCCCCGGTGGCTTCCTTGGAGAGGATGGACATACCGGTACCAGGAGCATTGGGGGAAGGGCTCGGACACAGGCCACCGTGTGGACGTCAGACGTCATGGAGGTGGAGGCTGGACAGAGCTGGAGGATCAGCGGATGGTTTCGTGTGAAGAAGGGGCTGGTCTTCCTCCGTACCGAGTTTCTCAATTCCGCCGGTGCCGTGCTCGGATCCGCGGATACCCCTGAGATCGCGAAAGACCGACACGCATCCGGATGGCGGTACACCGCGGTCGAAACCGATGCGCCGGCTTCGGCCGAACACGTCCGCATGAGTCTCATCGTTCGCGGAGAAGCGCTCTGTGATGACATCGTGATGACGCCGCTCATCGCCAATCTGCTGTACAACCCAACGTTCGAAGCCGGCAACAGGGGACGCGTGACCTTCTGGGATCCGGACCCCGTCCTTACGAGGGCTACTGCAAAAACCGGTTCAGGCATCGCCGATGAAACCGGTGGGCGGAACGGCGCGGGGCTCAGGATTCGGTCGGATTCCTCATGGTGGGCGATGCGGAATATTCAGCAACCGATTCCGGTTGGCCTGACAACGTTCCGGCTCTCGGGATGGGTGCGCTGGGAAGGAGCAGCCCCCGATATCGCCATCGCCTGGACGGATAACGGTGGCGTTCTGCACGGGCTGAGCCCCGCAACTCCCTGCGAAACCCTGAACGGATGGACCCGTTTTCAGGTGAGCGACGCTCATCCCCCGGTTCAGGCGGAAACGATGACGGTTTCGCTTGTTGGAAACATCGGGACTGCGTGGTTCGATGACTTCCAACTGGAACCGGTTGCGCCGGCCACAAACCTTCGCCGCGTGGTCAAAGTTCATGTGAACCAGGTCGGGTACGAACGCAACCTGCCGAAAAGCTGCGTTGTCGCGACGAACTTCGTTCCGCACGGGGGGAGGAATTTCATTGAAGTGCATGGAGAGGACGGCCACACGCTCGGAAGTTTTCCTCTTGTCGGTCCTGAGCGAATACACAACGGGATGCCGGACGACTGGGGCGAATACTTCTGGCGCGCGGACTTCTCGGCCGTGAAAAAAACCGGGCGCTGCACCATTACGGCTGTGGTTGGCGGCGTGCGAGGTGAGTCGTACCCGTTCCTGATCGGCGACGGCATTCTCTTCGGCGGGACGGCTCCACTCGGCGTCGAGTTTTTCTTTGTTCAAAGGTGCGGTTTTGCGGTTCCCGGCTGGCATGCGGCCTGCCACCTCGATGACGCGCTCCTTCCCGACGGCACGCATATTGACGCCGTTGGAGGATGGCACAGCGCCGGCGATTACAACAAACTCATGTACGAGAACGG
>JAKPPK010000530.1 GCA_029547385.1 Candidatus Latescibacterota bacterium | reverse complement strand
TCCGTTCGAGCGGGCGTGCCGGCCCCTCACGGAAGTGAGGGAAGGCGTGTGGGACATGCGGGCGGCGTGGTCGTCCGACGGTGCGTTGATCGCGTTTTGTCGCGCACATGTCGGGCAACCGCCAGGGCTCTGGGTTATGAGCGCGGACGGAGGACAGGCCCGTCTGCTGACGGTCGGGAAAGAGGGTCTCGGCGCAGACCACCCGGCGTGGATCCACGCGAGATAGGTATCCTGTTGTCGAGGCCAACGCGCCTGAAGCTGCTTGTCGAGGAAAGACGGATATGGAACCGCAGGAATCTGGACGCGGCCCGGTTGATTGGTACACATCGGACCCGTGGAAGGCATATCTCGGGTGGTTAAGTCCGCGCTGGGCCGAGCCCCGGGAAGACTTCGATCCGGAGGAATGGTGCGACGCTTTAGTGGAAGGAGGTTTCCAGACGGCTGTTGTTCATGCAAAGCATCACGACGGTATCTGCTTTTTTCCCTCTCGGTTCCGATCTGCGCAGCCGCCCCGGGATTTCTTCGGTGAAATCGTTGGAGCGGCGAAAAAGCGCGGAATTCGCATCGTGGCGTATTACTCCACAACGTTTGACACCTGGACGTGGGAGGAACACCCGGAGTGGTCGTGTCGTGAGCAAGATGGGTCCGTAACAGTTCTTACGCGTTTCCCGTTTCCTATCGGAGTCTGTTGCCATGTCAATCCTGGGTACAGGCAATTCCTGTTGGGCCAGTTGGAGGAGATTCAGGGTGCCTACGACACGGACGGCTTCTGGATGGACGGATTCGACTATACCGGATACCCGTCGCGCACGTGTTTCTGCCATTTCTGTCGCGAGCGGTTCGCGAAAGACAATGCAGGGATGTCACTGGAAGCCGCGTACCTGTCAGATAAGCTGCGACTGTGGCAAAGGGATGTGTTTCTCGAATTGATGAAAGACATAGTGACGATCGCGAATCGGGAACGGGCGGATCGTGTAGTGGTGTACAATAACGCCGGAACAAACCTTGAACTCGGGTACGAACGGATCGACGAG
>JAKPPK010000529.1 GCA_029547385.1 Candidatus Latescibacterota bacterium | reverse complement strand
GGAGCTTTTGTATATTTGACGAAGACTTACGCGGAAGGATAACGACTCCTGAGGGGCGTTTGCACGTGTACGCTGATTCTTCCTGGGAACATGCTGGTGAATGCTTTTGATCGGATAATGGCGACGCGGAAGACCCGCGGTGCCGGTTTCTGGGTTCTTATTGACCCGGACCGCACCGCACCTGTCGAAGCGGCTGCGCGCGCAGCCGACGCGGAACGGGCGGGTGCGGATGTCATACTCGTGGGGAGCAGCCTGCTGATTTCGGACACATTCGGTGACGCGGTGCGAGAGATCCGCGGCGCGGTCAAGTTGCCGGTGATCATTTTTCCCGGGAGTACGGCCCAGATTTCAGCGGACGCGGACGCAATATTGTTCCTTTCGCTCGTCAGCGGGCGCAATCCTGACCTTCTGATAGGTCAACACGTGCGGGCAGCCCCCGCGATCAAGGCGGTTGGTCTTGAGCCCATACCCACGGCGTACATGCTGGTCGAATCGGGCACGTTGACCACGATCGAATACATAAGTGACACGAAGCCGATTCCGCGGCAGAAACCGGACATCGCAATGGCACATGCTCTTGCGGCGGAATACATGGGGATGAGACTGGTGTATCTGGACGGGGGCAGCGGAGCGAAGGAGCCGGTCCCGACGGAGATGATCAGGGCGTGTTACGAATACATCACGTTGCCGTTGATCGTGGGAGGTGGAATTCGTTCCGGCGAAGCCGCGCAGGCAGCCGTACAAGCGGGCGCATCCTTCGTGGTTGTGGGCAACGCTCTCGAAAAAACAAGTGGCCGGTCCCTCCTGACGGAACTCGCTGACGCTGTCCATTCGGCCGCTCCCGCGTGAAAATCGGCACTTCTGATGTCCTCCGCTGAAAGTCTGATAGATATCCATGTCCACCTCCTCCCGGGTGTAGACGACGGGCCGCGAGACATTGACTCCTCGGTGGCTCTGATTGAACAGGGTCTGGAAGACGGGGTCGGATGCTGGGTCACAACTCCGCACGTTCTGGGCCCCTTTGACGACCGCGTTGACAGGCTGCATCAATCGGTTTTCCAGGATCTTGTCGCCGAAGTTGCCCGCCGAAGATTGCCTGCCGAGCTTCATCTGGCGTCCGAGATCATGTTTGGCGCCGCGGCCGACGACATCAAGAACCACAGGACTGGCACCTTCGGTGGAAACGGGCGGTATTTCCTGCTGGAATATCCGATGATGCAGTTCCCCACCGCTGCTGAAGAAGCGCTTTTCGCCGCGCAGCTTGCCGGCTTGCGCCCGATTGTCGCGCATCCTGAGCGCAACGCCGATCTTGCCCGGCGGCCTGATCTTCGGGCGCGGCTCGCTCACCGCGGGATTCTGTTCCAGATCAATGCAAGAAGCCTTTCACGAGAAGCCCGGCCAGAGGATCGAAGCGCCGCGGAGCACATGATTCGTAATGGTCTGGCGCATTTTGTCGCGTCGGATGGGCACGATCCGGTGCAGCGGCCCGCGTTTCTGCGCTTTGCGTACGAGCGTGTCGCGGAACTTGCGAGCGAAGCTACCGCCCGGAGGCTTTTCGCAGAGAATCCGCGGGCAGCGATAGAGGGTAGAGCCATTCAGGCAATCCGGGAGGAGGACACTCTCCCGATGCGCTGGTGGCACAGATTGGTGAGGCGGAAAACGGAGATCTCAAGGTGAAGGATGACTGCCTGATCGGGCACTGGAAACTGGAACTGGACCCGGCCGATGCGAGTGGTAACAACCACCACGGGAACAACACCGGCGCTCGCTTCGACGGGTCAGCCTGCTGGTTTGACGGAGTGAAGGGTCACATTGAGATCCCGTCGTTGTCGTCCTCCTGTGTTGGAAGCGGGGACTTCACGATTTCGACCTGGGTGTGGACGGCGAAAGGACAGCAGGATATTACCGGCGATATCGCCTCCTCGTTTGATCCCCATCTCAGGAAAGGATTCAACCTCAGTATCGATGACCGACCCGGCCTCACGTCTTCCCAATCCAACATGCGGAATCTCTTCTTCGGAATCGATGACGGACTATCCGAGCCTTCGTGGCGCGATTGCGGACGACCGGGGAACGCCATCCTTGTGTTCGCGATGTGCGTCTGGCAGGGAAGCCTGTATGTGGGGACATTCGAAGGAGGGGCTAACGAGCGGGGCCACGTGTACCGTTACGCCGGCGATTCTGCCTGGATTGATTGCGGGAGCCCGGACGGCGCGAACAGCGTCGCCTCACTGGCCGTTCATCAGGGGTGCCTTTACGCGGGAACAGCGCATTATCACGCATCCGGATCGTCGCTACCAGATTCGCCGAACACCTTCCCCGGGGGAAAGGTGTACCGCTACGAGGGCGGGCAACGCTGGGTGGATTGTGGTCGCCTTGGCGACGCCTGCGAGGCATTTGCGTTGAGTGTGTTTCAGGAAAGCCTGTACGCGATTCCGCTCTATTCGCAGGGCGTCTTCCGGTACGACGGTGAATCGCACTGGGAGGAGATCGGGCGCCCGGGGAATTGCCGTGCATTTTCCCTGGGAGTTTTCAATGGTTCCCTCTTTACGGCCGGCAACGAACGAGCGGGCGTCTGGCGGTTTGATGGATCGCAATGGCACGATTGCGGCCTCCGGAAAGACGTAGACCAGGTGTATTCTTTTGCCGTTTGCCAAGGGGCCCTTTATGCGGGGACATGGCCCAAAGCCGTTGTGTACAGGTACGAAGGCGGCAAGGACTGGGCGGACTGCGGAAGGCTTGCGGACGAACTGGAAGTGATGGCAATGGCTGTGTTCAACGGCAAGCTGTACGCGGGAAGCCTGCCGC
>JAKPPK010000522.1 GCA_029547385.1 Candidatus Latescibacterota bacterium | reverse complement strand
CGCAGAGCGCATGTTCTCCTGGGCAACCACCCGGGGATGGCTGGACCAGAATCTCAGCATCATTGATGAGGTTCCAGATGACCCTTACCGGGCGAAACAAGGCTGGACACAGATGCCCCGCACCGGCTGGTATCTGGCGCTTGGTCGTGAGTGTTTGAGGAAAGCGTGTGCGGAACCCACCGCACCGCCTCTGCGTCCGGTGGTCACCCATAGAACGGTTTTTGCGCAACACGTGATGAGCGACCTTTCCTGGTCTTTGACACCGCCCGCCGGTGGTCCCCGAGTGGCAGACAAGATCGTTCTCAGAACGGGGGTGGAGGCTGACAGCCCTTCGCTCATGCTGGGTTGTGCCCGCCAGGTCTGGCACGACCATCTGGATGCAGGTGCCGTAATCGCGTTCGTATCGGACGGAACGGTTCACCTCGACGACACCGGATACATGCAGAAATACCCGGTGTTTCACAACCTCTTCTGGGCGGATGCCCGCGAGAAGACGTGGCTCCATTACGGCAAAGAGGAGTACTCAAGACACCGGGAGCTCCACCGGCCAAGTGACTACCGCGTGTCCGCGTTGACCGGGAGGGAGGTTGCCCAGCTTGCCGTTATCGACTGTGAGGCGCCCCATTGCATGCCGATCTACCACCGGCGCGAGACGATCCTCACAAGGGGCGGCGTCACGATCATCGCCGACCATGTGGAGCCCTATACCAAGGGATTGGTCGGTTCCCCGGTCTGGCACGTTCAGTACGTTCACGAGAGCACTCACGACTGGGCGGAGGTGTCCATAGGTGAGTTCCGCGGCATGAACGGCCAGCATTGCGATAACGCAGCCGGACGCATGAGAATCCTGACGCCGACGCACAGGGATCCTTGGACGATCATTCAGCAGGAAAACAACGACCCGTACGCCTCGCCCGGTTACCGGGAACCCGTCACGCGGTATTTCGACTACTGGAAGCGCAGCTTCGTGCTCCGCACCGCGCTTTCCAAGCCGAGAACGCTTACCACTGATGCGCCCAACCGGTTCTACACGGTGCTTGTCCCGTTGCCCCCATCTCATGGCCAGCCTGGTGGCAACCTCGTAGAATTGCTCGGCGAGGAAATGGATCTCGGTTTCGTGGCGCGTGTGCGCGGTGGCATGGTATCGCTCAACTGCACCGAAGGGCAACTGGCGGGCAAATGGGGGAGCACCGACGCCATGCATATGTGGTGGGACGGCAAAGGCGTTTTCGCGCACCGCGTGAAGGCCATCAACCTTCCCGAACTTCGTCTGGACACGGGCGGCCAGTGGGCAGACCTGGATCTCTTCTGGGACAATGAGGGAATAAGCGGCGTGATCTCGACCGAGCGTGCAACGACCGTGACGGTCGAGGTACCCGGCACACGCGCTTCTTTCCGCGTCCACGGAATCACGGAAGTAGGACGCAGAACCGACCGGTGAAGGTCGAACCGGGGCACCCCCGCCGGGGTGCCCCCACTTTACAGACCAAGATCGCTTTTTTTCATCACGGGCTCCGCTGAGAAACCCGCCGCCGCGAGGTTGTCTGCCGCTCCTTCCTCACGGTCGATCACATAGATGATCTTCACCACCTCCGCGCCAAATTCGTTCAATCGGCGCGCGGCTTGAATTGCCTGTGACGCCGTGGTCAGAACGTCCTCCACAAGAACAACCCTGTCGCCTTTCGCAAGCCTCCCCTCGAACAGTTTGCCGGTACCGTAATCCTTTGCATTCTTGCGGACGATTACAAAAGGCTTGCCTGTCCTCAGC
>JAKPPK010000454.1 GCA_029547385.1 Candidatus Latescibacterota bacterium | reverse complement strand
GTGCTCAGAGCTACGCTTGGCGATGGTGTCGGCGTTGTGTACTTCACCGGTGCGGCGGGCAACACTGCGCCCAGCATCATGGTGGACAACCCGCAGAACATCCAGCCGTGGCGGGGCGAGCAGGGCCTGCGGCGGTCGGGTCAGTACCTCGGCGGCGAAATTCTGAAAACCATCGCAGAACAGACTGATCCGATGCCGGATCCGGTCCTGCGCCACGGGCACGCGGAAATCGGCATACCGATCCGCCCGTGGGACGAGGACTCCGATTTCTCTCAGTTCGGCGGCGGGATGCTGGAGTTCTTCGAGAAGAGCAAAGCGGACTGGGACCGCGTGTTGCGCGAAGAGAGCCCCGTCGCCACGCCGATTGACGTGGTGAGGGTGGGCGATGCGGCGCTGTGTTTCAACCCTGCGGAGCTCTACTGCGAGTTCGGCCTTGCAATCAAGGAAAAGTCGCCGGCCCGGGTAACGCTTGTCAGCGAACTGGCGAATGCCTGGGTGGGGTACGTGCCGACTCCGCAGGCGATCCGGCATGGCGGCTACAGCGCGCAGTCGTCGTGGGTGACGAAGCTCGCCCCGGATGCAGGATGGATGATTGTGGAAAAGACGCGGGAGCTGCTGGCGGAGGTGTTTGGGGAGCGATAGAATGACATTTTCGTGCAGCAGACCCAGCGGAACGGAGGCGGAAATGACAGACAGCAAAGGTGCTTTCATTTTTGGCGCCTTCTGCGCTTATATGACGCTGATTTATTGCATCATCTCCTCAGTAATCGTGTTGAGCGTGTTGGATATCCGCCTTACGCAGTTCAATGCGGTGCTGATCCTTGTGTTTGCCGCATCGCTATCTGTTTTGCTGCTCACGAGAACCAAGGGTTTGGTGTCCGGGAACGAATCGTCTCCAATTCCCATGACGACGAATCAGCGGTTGCGCACCGCGCTTGCTGTCGCGGCAGTAATGCTGGTTGTTGGGTGGGTTTTTCTCGTGGTCATCGCAGTGCGTCTCCCCGATTTCACGTGTGACGGGAATTTCTACCATATTCCCGCGATTCAAGCCTACGTCAACGCCGGAAAGGTACACTGGATAGCCGGACTCCCCGCCAACTTGGACGGGTACATGAACGGATATCCCAAAGGCGCCGAGGTATTGTCGTTCTACATTGTCACGCTTCTCCAGAGTGATTCCTCGGTGAATCTCGCCAATGTCCTGTTTTTGCCGATGGGGGTTTTGGGCATTGCAACCGTATGCGGGCTGCTTGGAATCGACTTTCTTGTTTCGTTTTGTATTGGTCTTCTGTGGGTCACAATACCGGTCAACATTTTCCAAAGTGCGACGGCATATGTGGATTCCGCGTTTGCCTCGGCTGTAGTCGGAGCGGTTGCGGCATTTTTTTCCCATCTCGTTCTTGTGGACACAAACAGAAAAAAAACATACAGTGTCGTTCTCTTGGGCATCAGTCTGGGTTTGGCGTTGGGTGTCAAAGGGACAGGTGCTGTTGTCTGCGCCACCGTTCTTCTTGCCTTCACGATAGTCGCCGTTGCACGGCGTGTTAGACGCAGGGACGCCGGAATTCTCGTGGAGTCCATCGGTGTGGTTGCCGTCGTGCTCGTTACCAGTTTGCCGTCCGGTCTGTTCTGGTATTGCCGCAACTACGCGCATACTGGGAGCCCAGTGTACCCTGCTGGGCTCACTCTCCTCGGCCGAATCATATTTCCGGGACCACCCGTTTCGGTCGCCGTCGGGTTGGAAGGGCAGGTACCCGAGGTTCTGCGCGAACTGAACCCCGTTTGGCGGGTGGTCCGAACTTGGCTCCAAATTGCGGGCGGGCAGTGGGTGTTTTCGCCGAGGATTCACAGTATCGATTCGAGGGTTGGCGGCCTGGGTTTCCTTTGGCTGCTCGGTTGTGTTCCGGCGATGGGCGTCGTCCTGTTCAGAGGCAAGCAATACGTGGCTCTGAAATACAGGGGCCCCATGTGGGGACTGCTCATTGCCGTTTTCGTCAGTCTCATTGCCACTCCTGCCAACTGGTGGGCGAGATACACGTTATGGATATATGTCGCCGGGCTTCCCTGTCTGGTGATTGTTGTGTCGAGGTGGCTCCAGCAGGGGCGCCTGATGCGCGATCTTGCGGTTGTGTGGTGTGTGTCTGCGATGCTTCCCTTCTCCCTGGAAGTCGGTTGGTCTCTCTGTAAGTTGGCGCAAATGGCTGAAATGGAGGCTCTCGTGTTTGGGGGCGATAGTTTTCACGGGTTGAGAGAGCGAACTGCGCGCGTGACACCAGCGTACCCGCGCTCTGTTTTCAGTGCCGATATGCGGGGAACAGAATTTGAGGCGCTCGATACCACGAGAGCGGTCGCCATTGGCCCGCTGGGAGGGGGGGTGCTTCGAGGCAATGCGTTGAAGTTCGAGATTGCCGGCGCGCTCTCGCGGCCAATCGGTTTCCGAGAGCTTTTCTACTTGCCGGCCATTCCATCCGAGAGTAACATGAACCGCTTGAAAATGAACCGGGTTCGGTACGTGATTTGGGACGACGGGAAAGCGATCCCGGCCCTTCTAGCTACCGAATATGATTCGGTATGCAGCAGGAATGGATTCCTCCTGCTGAAACGCAAGTTCGATCTTCCGGACGATGCGAGGCGGGGGTAGAATGGCAACTTCGTGCAGCCTTCGAATTCGTTACGTCGAACAATCGGCGAATATCATGGAACAGGAGGGGTAGCAGGAAACCGGGCAAAGTGCCTTACCGGTCGGCCTGAGCCAATCAGGGAGGACTGGAGCGATGGTATCCGATACTGTGCGGGAGCTTCTGGATCACGCGGGTATCCATATCAACGGTGAAGAGGCATGGGACATCAGGGTTCACGACAACCGGTTTTTCGGTCGAGTGCTGGCCGAAAAGAACCTCGGGCTGGGCGAATCCTACATGGACGGATGGTGGGATTGCCCCCGGATCGATGAGATGATCTGCCGGCTCCTCCGGGCCGGTGTTGAGGACAGGGTACGGGGCAACCTCAGGTACGCCTTGCCCTTCATCCGGGCGTATCTGTTCAATCTGCAGAAGGTCTCCCGCGCTCGAATTATCGCCGAACGCCACTACGACACCGGTAACGACCTGTTTTTCTCCTTCCTCGACCCGTACAACCAGTACAGTTGCGCGTATTTCGAGGGAACCGACGACCTGAATCGGGCGCAACGGCAGAAGATGGCGCTGATTGCGGGAAAGCTGGGGCTCTCAAAGACCGACACGCTGCTTGATATCGGGTGCGGATGGGGTGGCCTAGCGCGATACTCCGCGGAGACGACGGGATGCAGGGTGACTGCGGTGAACATTTCGCGGGAGCAGATCAGTTTTGCCCACGAGTTCTGCAAGGGCCTGCCGGTGGAGGTTGTGGAGTGCGATTACCGGAGCATTCATGGGAAATTCGACAAAATCGTTTCCGTGGGGATGTTCGAGCATGTGGGCCGGAAGAATTACCGGACGTTCATGGAAGTGGCGTGGCGCTCTCTGAAAGACGACGGTGTATTCCTTCTGCACACCATCGGCAGCCTCAGATCGAAATCGGGTACTGACCCCTGGATCGAAAAGTACATCTTCCCGAACAGCATGCTTCCGAGCATTGCGCAAATATCAAAGGCGGCGGAGGGGCTTTTTGTTATCGAGGATCTTCACAACCTCGGGCCGCATTACGACAAAACGCTCATGGCCTGGCACAGCAACTTCCAGAGAAACTGGCCGCAACTGGCGGAGAAATACGGCGAGCGGTTCAAACGGATGTGGGAGTATTACCTGTTGTCGTGCGCCGGCGCGTTTCGTGCACGAGGAATCCAGATCTGGCAGATCGTGATGACCAAGCACGGAACCGGAACGGCACAGCCGCAGTGCCGGTTCGTGCCGGCGTTGCCGGAATGACAAAGGGATGACGGGCCTCAACGGAGATTTTTTTTGCCGCGCGCACAGATGCTCGTGCTCGGAATGGCGACAGA
>JAKPPK010000449.1 GCA_029547385.1 Candidatus Latescibacterota bacterium | reverse complement strand
AGAATGCCGTCGTGCCTGGAAGGGCAAAAGCAGTAGTGGATTTTGCACTGGGTCGCTCGCCCGGAATCGGGCGGGTCGTTTGTCTCCTTCGAGGCGTCCACAAGGTAGTCGAGGCGATCCGTTTCATCATTGTACCGGGCGATGTAGACACTTACACCGCCCAGCCCCTCGGAACAGACCGCGATGTAGATGCGCCCGTCGGGCCCTGTTGAGAGGGACCAACACGAGTCTGATACCGGCACGTCCGAAAACGGGTAAAACTTCGGAGTGTGAGGCATCGCTATCTCCTTGGAGTGTGGTGAGGCGCAAGGCGGGAGGAGGTCCCCGACTCAGCGCGAACAATGAAGATTATAGGCGCCTTCGTCTCAATACCAAAGCCCGGAGGAACGGCTTATGCTTGAGAACCTGCGGGTACGGGCGTAGATTTAATGGGTTGTCATTTGTTGGACGGAGAAATGTGGCGTGGATTTTCAACCGGGGAAGCACTACATAGGCGTGGGAGTGGGCGGGATCATTACGGGCTCTGACGGGCGGGTTCTGCTTGCCCGAAGGAGCAACGCCGCTCGCAATCAGAGAGGTCAATGGGAGAACCCCGGGGGTGCGCTGGAATTTGGAGAGCGCTTTGAAGACGCGATCGTCCGCGAAATTCACGAAGAACTTGACATAGAGGTTGTGCCGGTAGGGCTTCTGCGCGTTGTCAATCACATCATTCCGGCGGACCATCAGCACTGGGTTTCCCCTACATTCGTGTGCCGGCATGTTCGTGGTGTCCCTCACATCAACGAGCCGCTGAAATGCAGTGCGGCGGAATGGTTCGCGTTGGATGATCTGCCTGAGCCGCTGACCGCGATCTCGCGTACTGATCTCGAGTATTACAAACAAGTTGTCGAATCCGGTCGCCCACTGCTGCCAGTAACCTGGTGCTCCCCGGAGTTACCTGTCTCATGATGACGTTCTCTCGATCGCCGATACAAACGGGAGTGTTGCTGTGAATTTGTTCAAAAGGTTTTTCAATAAGAGCAAACGCGAAATCAAGCGTCTTCGGCCTGTCGTCGCCGAGATAAACGCGAAGTACGAGTTGCTTCATGATCTGCCGGATGAGGCAATCAAAGGAAAAACCGACGAATTCAGAAAGCGCCTGGCGGACGGCGAGACCCTGGACGATCTCATGGTCGAGGCGTTCGCCGTTGTCAAAGAGACGATGCGCCGTTTCACTGAACGGAAGATGGAATGGGATGTCTGCGGGAACATGACTCCGTGGTTCATGGTGCCGTTTGATGTTCAGCTGGTGGGCGCCATCGTTCTGCATCAAGGCAAAATCGCGGAAATGGCGACCGGAGAAGGCAAGACTCTCGTCGCCGTATTGCCGCTCTACCTCAACGCGCTTCCCGGAAAAGGTGCGCACCTCGTCACCGTGAATGACTACCTCGCCCGGCGCGACGCAAGCTGGAATGGTCCCATTTACCACTGGCTCGGGCTCTCGGTTTCCGTTCTTCAGGATCCGAACGCGAACAACGGCATTGAGAGTTACAAAGTCGATTGGAATGAAACGCAGGGGTACCACCTTGTGCCGATCTCTCGCCGGGAAGCTTACGCCTGTGATGTGACCTACGGCAGGCAGGATCAGTTCGGATTTGACTATCTCTACGACAATATGGCGTGGGATATTGCCGACATTCGTCATCGGGGCTTCAATTTCGCGATCGTGGACGAGGCTGACCAGCTTCTTATCGACGAGGCACGGACGCCGCTCATCATCAGCGGGCAGGTACCGGAGTCCAAAAGCGAACGTTACGTGGAACTTAAGCCTCGCGTGGAGAAGCTGGTAAAGGAACAGAGCCGGATAGTCGCGGAACTGGTCGACGACGGCGAGCGGCTGTGGGAAGCGGGAGAAACGTACGCCGGCGCAAAGAAGCTGCTGCAGGCTCAACGCGGCGCTCCGAAACAACGAAAACTCATGCGGCTCTGCGAGAGCGGCGAGGTGAAAAAGGCGATCGTCCGCGTAGAACTCGATTACATGCGCGATAAGCGCACTCCCGAACTCGACGAACCGTTGCTCTATTCGATCGACGAGAAAAATCATTCGGCGGAGATCACTGACGAGGGCCGCTCCCGCCTTCTGCTCACCGAGGACAAAAGACGCTTCATTTCGCTCATGGACACCGTCCGCCGCATCGAACGCGATGAGAACGTTGACGACGCGGTCAAACAGGAGCGCCTCGAGAAGGAATTCCGTGCGTACATCAACGAGACGAAGGGGCGAGCGATCACGTCAGAAGCTGGCGACGTCGTTCGTGCGATTGAACTCGATGAGGTACTCACCGACGAGCAGAAGCGCGTGCTGCTCAAGGAACAGTTTGCACTGGCCGTGGACTACGCGTCCCGCGGGTTCATTCGATTCTCGCTGGCCGACGAGGCCGAGGGTCCGGAAGATGATGCGCAAGCGGACCGCGACGCCGGACGCGCAAAAATCGTCGAGTCCGCATCGAACTGGGTAAAACAGGCCATCAAGCGTCTCTCGTACCCTGGAAGAGAAATCGAGGAACGAATCTCGGCGAATGAGTACTTGACGAGCCAGGACAAAGGGGACCTCACCAAGGCTCTTTCCGATGCATTCTCCACAGCGGAACGAGAAGGGCTTTCGCGGCCATCTTTCGACGACGTGACGGCGTTCGTCACTCACAACGAAAAGCTGGACACTACTGCGAAAGCGGGGCTGCTGGCCGATGCATATCGCGCGTACATGGAGGCGCAGACCCAGAGACTTGTTCTGCCCGATCTTGCCCAGATCCTGCACCATGTTGAACAGAATGACGTCCTCTCGGCGGATCAGAAATTCGCACTGGTCGAAGACATGTTTCGCGTGTATTTCGACGATTCCCGGCGCAAGTTCATCCTTCCCGATCTCAGCGAGAACCTGGAACTGATCGAGAAGAGCACCGTTTTCTCAGAGGACCAGAAGAGGAAGCTCATCGATTTCCAGTATTCGAGCTATGCGGATGCGGCAGACCGCATCCACGGAATGTCCAATCTCATCCGTGCATACGGGCTGTTCGAACGCGACGTGAACTACGTGGTTCAGGATGACAAGGTCGTCATCGTCGACGAGTTTACGGGAAGGCTTCAACCGGGGCGACGGTATTCCGACGGACTGCATCAGGCTCTTGAAGCGAAAGAAAACGTCACGGTGGAACGTGACACGCAGACCGTGGCCACCATTACGGTCCAGAATTACTTCCGCATGTACGACAAACTCGCGGGTATGACGGGTACCGCGGAAACCGAAGAAGATGAGTTGTGGGGAATCTACAAGCTGGAAGTCATCGTCATCCCGACGAACAAACCTGTGAGGCGAATCGATCTGGACGACGTGATCTTCCGCACAAAGCGTGAGAAGTTCAACGCCGTTGTGGAAGAAGTAGAACAACTGCACCAGCAGCATCTGCCAGTGCTCATCGGGACGCGATCCGTCGAAACGAGCGAGCTTCTCAGCAGGATGTTGAAGCGCAAAGGCATCGCCCACTCCGTTTTGAACGCCAAATACCACCAGATAGAAGCGGAAATCATTGCGAAGGCCGGGCAGCCCGACGCGGTGACAATCGCGACGAACATGGCGGGACGAGGCACCGACATCAAGATTCCGAGAAGCCTCATCAAATGCGACGAGTGCAAGCTTCGCAACGGCCTTCCTGAAAGCACAATCACTGCTGACGGCATGACGATCAAAGACTGTCTGGAAAAACAACCCTGTGGCTTGCACATCATCGGAACGGAACGGCACGACGCGCGCCGTATCGACCGCCAGCTCAGAGGCAGATCCGGGCGACAAGGTGATCCGGGTGCTTCGCAGTTCTTCCTTTCGCTGGAAGATGACCTCATGCGCCTTTTTGGCTCGGAGCGCATCGCGAATATCATGACGCGACTCGGTGCTCAGGAAGGCGAGGTAATCCAATCCCCGCTGGTGACGAAAGCCATCGATCGAAACCAGCGTACGATCGAGGCAAACAATTTCGAGATAAGAAAGCGGCTGCTGGATTACGATGATGTGATGAACCAGCAGCGCGAAGTCATTTATGACCGCCGCCGGTTTGCTCTGGAGAATGACGATTTGACCGGCGAGATCCGGTCGCTGACCATGAACGCGATTGATGACATCATCACCCGATTTGCCGAAAACGAGAACGATGGAGAGGGCTGGGATTTTGGTGCGCTCAATGCGGAACTGAGCAAGAGATTCGGGGTAGAGGCAAACCTCCGTTTTGGACCAGAGGAAACAGTCTCTGATGAGGTGATCCGACAGAGGGTGACAAGCGCGGTTCTCTCAAAGTACGATGCCCGCTGCAACGAGCTTCGGCGCGAGGCCCGTAGACAAGGTGCGGAGGACGAAGAGGTTTTTGTGCGCCGACTCCACAAAATCGCGGTCTTGTCGGCTGTTGACGACCGCTGGCGCGAACACCTCACCGACATCGAGGACATGAAAGGCGGAATTCACCTTCGCCAGTATGGTCAGAAAGACCCCGTGGTCGAATTCAAACGTGAGGCGTACGACATATTCGAAAACCTCATCCGCGAAATCGACCGGCAGACGCTGGAAATAGTGTTCAAGTCACAACTTCCCTCAGAACGCGAAGTGGAAGCACGCAGACGCGCCGCTGCGGAGTTGATGGCCACCCACGCTGAGATGGAAGGGTTTGATGCGGGAGAGGGCGCGCCAGTGGCCGTCGCCGAACCTGAAATCCGCACCGTGGGCGGGCGTGGCGCACGGAAGCCGGTAACCGCGGCCCGTGCTTCTGCGCCCAAATCTACGCCGCAGCAGGCGAAGGCCGTACCTCGCGTGAGCCGCAATTCGCCGTGCCCGTGCGGGAGTGGCAAGAAGTACAAGTATTGCCATGGAAAGGACGAGACTTGACCACAAAGACCGGGTTGTCGAGACCCCAAACGGCCTTGACGATCCTTGCTGCAGTCGGCTTTCCGATTTCCCTTTATCTGATCTTCGTGGTGACCCCGCTCGATGCAGAACTGGGATTCACGCAGAAGATTTTCTATTTCCATGTGCCGTGCGCGTGGATCACATACCTCGCCTTTTTCATCGGAAGTGGCTCAGGAGTAGCCTACCTGTTAAGACGTTCCAGACGCTGGGATCATCTAGCACACGCCTCCATTGAAGTCGGAACAGTATTCACGACCCTTGTGCTCGTAACGGGGCCTCTTTGGGCACGACCGGCCTGGGGTGCGTACTGGGTCTGGGACGCCCGCCTTACGACTACCTTCGTGCTCTGGCTCATTGAAATAGCCTACCTTCTGCTGCGGGAATTCGTCGAAGAACCGGAGAAGGCCGCGCGATTTTGTGCCGTTCTGGGGCTTTTAGGGGCACTTGACGTACCAGTGATCCATTTTTCCGTTGTGCTGTGGCGAGGTCTCCACCCGGAGGCGGTGGTCCTGTCTCAACGGGGGTTTGCGAGCGGGCTTCCTGCCGATTTTCTGGTGGCTCTAGTCGTTTCCCTTGCGACATTTACGGTGCTTTTTGGAGTGATGCTGTCGCTGAGGTATCGCGTTCTTCGCGCGACGGAACAGGTTGATTACCTGCGGTGCGGCGCAGGCTGAAAAAGACAGGAGTATTCCGATGGAGAGGCATTTTCACGCCCGACTGCGCCTAGTGGCCGCCTTTTTGTTGCTCTCTTTCTGTGTTGTATTCGCCTCGGGTCAGGCGTGGGCGGGGGAGGCTCTGGTGGGCGATGTCACCCTGTGGAGAAACGCGCACTTCGTAGTGGCCGCGTACGGGGCTGTGTGGCTCGGGACGGTATTGTACATCCTTCACCTGCTCCGCCGGATTGCCGCACTGGAGCGCGATATTGCCCGTCTTCAGGCGGACCAGAAAAGGACATCCTCCTGATTCCTCGATCACTGGCCGCCGCTCCCTCCCCTCCGCCTCTTAAACATCGATCCTGCCGCTCCTCCCTTCCTATCCGAGCAACGAATCCGAAAAATCACTTGAGCCTGTAATACGTTGTTTTTTAAAGATTAAAAACAGAACACTCCTTCCTGAGGCAAAAAAAAACTCCTTAGCATCTTGACGGAAACTATTTGCGTGCATATCCTAGTGGTGAGCAGGGGCATTTAGGGGAGAATTGGCTGAATTCGGTTCCCATAAGGGGCGCGCACATCCGGCAACCCGAACTGCCCCACCCCTGTGAACAGGACAAACTCATGGCAACCGGTCCACTCGGAGTTGTTCGGCGACAGGCCAGCTTCGTCGGCAACTACCGTCACGTCGTGGATGCGCAGGGACGGATCCAGGTCCCTCGTGCCATCCGCAAAGCCATGCTTCCTGAGTCGCAGGGGACTCTTTACGTCACGCGCGGGTTGGACGGGTGCCTTTTCGCGTATCCTCTCGACACGTGGCAAAATCTCGCGGAGCAGTGGGAGCTCGCGCTTAACGATGCACGGTCGTTTGAGAAGCGCAACGAAATCCGCGTCATGACGTCTCACGCGTGCGAAGCCAGGCTGGATGGTCAAGGTCGCATTTCCATCCCGGCGTACCTGCTGAAAGCAGTTGACATCAGGTCGGAAGCGTTATTTGTCGGCGTCACCTATCGGATCGAAATCTGGAACCCTGATCGCTACGAAGCGGCGATAGCAGCCGCTGAAAACTCTTTTGAACAGAATATGCGGAACCTCGTCTCGTTCCGTCAGAACCGACAGAGCGGTTGATCCGTATGCCGGAACATTATCGGTGGCACGTGCCGGTGCTGGCAGATCAGGCGGTCGAGGCACTTGTCTGGCGAAATGACGGCACCTACGTCGATGCAACCGTAGGTGACGGCGGGCACGCAGAGAAGATTTGTGAGCGGCTGGCCGGAGGCGGTCGGCTTCTGGCCATAGACAGGGATCCGGAGGCTCTCGAACGCGCGGCGGATCGCCTCAACCAGTACAAAGACCGCGTCATTTTCGTGCGGGCATCGTTTGCGCGGCTCGATGAACTCGTTGAAAATGCGAAGCTTGGGCCCATTTCCGGGATGCTGTTTGACCTAGGAGTGTCGTCGCGACAACTCGACCAACCGGAACGCGGGTTCAGCTATCGGTCGGAAGGACCCATAGATATGCGCATGGGACCTGACACGGAAACTGCGGCGGCCACCATTGTGAACGAGTGGCCAGAACCGGAGCTTGCGCGTCTCTTTCGCGTTTTCGGCGAGGAGCCGCACGCCAAATCCATCGCCCGATCGATCTTCCAGCGGAGGAGCCGCCGGCCTTTGGCAACCACCTCGGACCTCGTGGAGGCGATAGGCCGGCGAGGAACACATCCGGAAAAGACACTTTCGCGCGTGTTTCAGGCGCTCAGAATCGCGGTGAACGACGAGCTGGCTTCATTGAACCGGGTACTGGGACTTGTGCCGGACCTGCTTGAACGTGGCGGAAGACTCGTGGTGATCTCGTATCACTCACTCGAAGACAGGTCGGTGAAGGCATGGATGCGAATGGAAACCCAAGGTTGCATTTGTCCGCCGACCGTGCCTGAATGCCGGTGCGGACACGTTCCCCGGATGAGGGCCATTACACGCCGGGCAGTCATGCCGACGGCAGAAGAAATCGCGGGGAATTCGCGTTCGAGAAGCGCGCGTATGCGCGTGGCGGAGCGATTGTGAGAGCTCACAATCTGTTCTGGGGCGCAGCCATCGTGGTGCTGGCCGTCGCGACGATGATCGCATTCGTGTGGAAAGGTTGGCACTCACGCCAACTTGCCCTGCGCCTGGAGCAATTGCGCGCGGAACGGAGGGAGTTGCTGGATGAACAGGACAAGCTGCGCGCCCGCGCGACTGCCCTCTCTCACGCGGCAAGGATCAAGGATATCGTGAGCGAACGGTTGGGGCTCGTGGAGCCCACGACGCCACCGGTCGACGTGCCTGCAATCGGGTCGCTCGGGTCTCCGGACTCGTTGGCGGAGTGCAGGGCAACAGGAACAGAGATTTTGCGTGCGATGCGCTCTCGATCGTCGTCGGGGCAATAAACCGCGGCTGCAGTAGGGCACACAATGCTTTTCGGGATACCACAAGGCGGAACCGATGCCAACAACGCAACATGAACCTGGTCTGGAACGGGATGTTGCACTCGAGGCGTCGGCCGTCCGTCGGCGCGTTCCGCCGCCGGATACCGACCATAAACGGCCGGGTCTGCCGTTTCCCGGAGAGCTGAGAACCGCACCGGTGGAGGCGAATCCCCCTCGCCCCGATTTCGTAACCGCTCCCGGACAAACCCCGCCTCTCGAACCGAAATACAGACCGTACGACGGCCCTGCACAGAGGGCTCACACCATCCGGCTGGTGATTGTCGGAATTCTGTGGCTCCTCGGATTGGGGGCGATCACGAGTCGCCTCGTCAAGATCCAGATTCTTGACCATGAGAAATACCTTGCGAAGGCGGCCGGACAGCAAGAACGGCAGATTACCCTTGCCGCGAGGCGAGGGAAGATTACCGATCGAACCGGGCGCGACCTTGCGGTAAGTCTTGCAGCAGCTTCCGTCTCCGTGAACCCACGCAAACTCACGGAGATGAAACTGCTTTCGGAAAGGGTGTCCGAAGTATCTGGAGAGCCGGCACAGCGAATATACCAGAGAATCTCCAAACCCGGACGAGCGTTCGCGTGGGTAGCACGGAATATTGAAACGGATCAGGCGCAGCGGATATTCGCGCTTGCACCCCACGCGATGACGATTCACCCAGTCACCAAAAGAAAACATCCGCTCGGGGGACTCGCCGGACAGGTTCTGGGGCACGTTTCCATAGACAATGTCGGGGGCGAGGGTCTCGAGGCGCTCTACAACCAGCAGTTGCGCGGGAAAGACGGGTGGATGATTTCGCTTGTGGACGGGCTTGGAGAACAAGTCCCGAACACGGCCCAGCCGCTTATGCCACCTGTGCACGGAAACGACCTCACGCTCACCATTGACGCCGACTACCAGGCCATTGTAGAGCAAGAGCTTTCCAAAATGGTGGATTCCTTGCATGCTGCCGGGGGGTTGGCGGTCCTTTACGAAGCATCAACCGGCGCGATCCGAGCAATGGCAAACGTGCCTACCTACAATCCCGATGAGTCCTCCCAGACGAGGAACGGAGCGCTTCGACGGAACCGTGCCATCACGGACCCGTACGAACCCGGTTCCATGTTCAAGGCGATAACCGTGTCTGCGGCGATGGCCGAGGGAAAGGTCACACCGGACGACATGATCGATTGCCAGGGGGGACGTATAAGTGTCGCCGGAGGGATGATTCGCGATAGCCACCCCAACGGCGTTCTGGACGTCCGGGGTGTCATCGCACACTCTTCGAACGTAGGAACGATAAAGATTTCCCAGCGCATATCGTCCGAGACGTTTTATGGGTACATGCGTGCGTTCGGGCTCGGTTCCGTGACGAACGTGGACCTCCCCGGTGAGACACGGGGATTACTTGCGCGGCCGTCGCGCTGGTCAGCGCGGACACATGCGACAATCGCAATGGGTCAGGAGGTGGGTGTTACCGCGCTGCAAATGGCCGTGGCGTACGGTGCGATAGTGAACGGCGGAGTACTCATGGCGCCCCGCGTGGTCGAAAGAATAACGACTCCCGATGGGAAAATCATCCACGCTTTTGAACCCAGAAAGGTGAGACAGGTCATTCCGGCGGCAGTAGCGGATTCCATGGTGAACATGCTCTGCGGCGTGGTTGAAAAAGGTACTGGGAAGAAAGCCGCGATCCCCGGCGTACGCGTCGGAGGTAAGACCGGGACCGCGCAGATGGCGGCAGCCGGGCGGCGTGGGTACGAGCGGGGCGCCTACATCGCCTCGTTCATCGGGTTCCTCCCGGACATGGACCCGCGTCTCGTCTGTGTGGTTTCTGTCACGAAGCCCCAGGGTAGCTATTACGGGGCCACGGTCGCCGGACCCGTGTTCAAAAACATCATGACCCGGATCATCAACCGCGACGCGGCTGTTTTGCAAAGACCTTCTGATGCCGTCTACCCACGAATGCCGGAGGTTGTCGGCATGTCGGAAATCGGCGCTACTGCCCGATTGGCGTCGCTTGGAATTCCGGTTCGCCGTTCCGGTCGTGGTTCCGTGGTAGTGTCGCAATGGCCACCGCCGGATTGCCGTGTCTCGCCGAACCGACCCGCGTTTCTGACGCTTGCCGAACGTGAGGGACTTGCCAACGTATTGCCGGACGTGACGGGAACGCCGGTGCGGCAGGCGGTAGCAACCCTCTCAGCCGCGGGTTTTGTTCCCCGATGGGAAGGCAGCGGAATCGTTATTGCTCAGGAACCTGCGCCGGGTACGCTTCCCGAACCCGGCTGTACCGTCGTGCTGCGATGCCAACGAGCTCTCGGAACAGCGGGCGCGATGTTGGAACCAGATGGTCGGGAAACTCCTTCTGAGGAACGCCAGGAGCCAGAGGCGAGCGTGGATGACGCGGATGTTGTGATGATCGACGCAAGCGACGTGGCGTCAAAGCCGACGTCACCAGGCGCACCGATAATCCGACGGGGACGAAGCCAGTGACGGGTGCACCGTGGACTGCAAAGGCCATTGCGGACACCGTTCCGGGCAGCCTTTTTTTCAGCGGCAGTGCAGGTGACCGGCCGCTGACGTGCATCGTTACTGACTCGCGCACGGCTCGCGAAGGAGCCCTTTTCTGTGCATTACCCGGGACGAAGGTCGATGGGTGGAGGTTCGCCGCGCACGCGTGTGAGCGGGGAGCTTCCGCAGTGCTTACACCAGTCCGAATCGAGGGGCTTGCGGTACCTCAGATCGTGGTTCCCGATGTCCGGAGAGCGCTTGCAGTCGTGGCCAGTGCCTGGTACGGGAACGCCGACAGGAACACAGCGCTGGTAGGCGTCACAGGCACTAATGGAAAAACCACAACTGTGCGCCTTGTTGGCTCGGTCGGCGCTGCCGGTGGCTTTGTTCCTTCCACCATAGGAACGCTCGGTGCAACTCTCCGCGGTGAGGACTTCCCGTTCGACACGGCATGGAACACCACACCAGAGGCGCACGAACTGCGCCGACTTCTGAAAGCACTGAACGATGCCGGTTCAACGCTTACGGCGATGGAGGTATCGTCACACGGCCTGGCTCTCGACAGGGTCTGGGGTCTGAGCTTCAGAGTCGCGGTGTTCACGAACCTGACTACGGACCACCTGGATTTCCACGGATCACTTGATGAATACTTCCGCGCAAAGGCGCGTCTTTTTGAGGATCTGGCACCGTCGAGTACCGCAGTAATCAACATCGACGACCGACATGGTCAAAAGCTCGTTGGACGCACGGCTGCGAAAGTTCTTACGTACGGATTCTCGCCTTCTGCCGATATCCATCCCTTGGAAGTGGCGGATTTGCCCTGGATAAAAGGCAGAGTGAAGTTGCCGCAGGGAACCATCACGCTGGAAATGCCGCTTGCGGGAAGGTTCAACGTCGCCAACGCAATGGCTGCAATCGGAACGGGGCTGGCGCTCGGGCTCGCGCCGGAAGAAATAGCGAGGGGGTTGAAAGACGCTACGCCCGCGCCGGGTCGATTCGAGCCAGTTCAGGCGGGTCAAGACTTCGCGGTCATTGTGGATTATGCCCACACACCTGATGCGCTGGAAAACGTCCTGATGGCAGCACGGTCCATGACGGGAAACATGGGACGCGTGATCTGCGTTGTCGGCTGCGGTGGAGATCGCGACCCGTTCAAACGACCGGTTATGGGACGAATAGCTTCGGAGATCGCGGACGTCTGCGTATTCACCTCGGACAACCCTCGTTCTGAAGACCCGGAGGCCATCCTGGACGCGATTTCCGAAGGCGTGCCGAAAGGTCGCACTTTCGAACGCATAGAATCCAGGAAAGCAGCGATCAGGCACGCGATTTCGGTTGCGCGGCGAGGAGACATTGTCGTTATCGCGGGCAAGGGGCACGAACCGTATCAGGAAATCCAGGGCGTCCGGTACCCCTTCGACGACCGATTGGAGGCACGCGCCGCTCTCGAGGAATTGGCCGGGAAAACCATCAAAAAGCCGTAATGGAAGGAAACATATCCCGTGGACGCGTACAGCCCGGAACAGATAGCCGAGATCACTGGCGGCACGGTGCTCAATGGCAGTCAGGGACCCGTAACCGGCGTCTCGATTGACAGCCGCCGAGTGAACAAGGGAGATCTCTTCGTCGCCGTTACGACGCAGACGAACGACGGGCATCGTTTCGTCGGGGATGCGTTCGCGAAAGGGGCGAGAGCTGCACTGGTAGATCGGAGAAAGGTGGAAGCCCATCTGCGCGAATGGGATATCTATACGCTCATCACCGTCGATGACCCGGTTGCCGCACTTCAGAAACTGGCACGTGCCCACAGAAGGAAATTCGCCATACCGGTGGTCGCAGTGACTGGCTCGAACGGCAAAACGACCACCAAGGAGTTCATCGCATCAGCGCTTGCGGGACTCGGTCCTGTACTGCGAACTGAAGGCACGCTTAACAATCACCTTGGCGTTCCGCTGACGCTTCTTGAGATAACGGAGGAACACCGCGCCGCAGTGGTCGAAATGGGCATGAATCACGCGGGCGAGATCCATCTCCTCGGAACGATCGCAGAAGCGACAGTCGGCGTCATCACGAACACCGGACAGGCCCACCTGGAGAGCTTCCCCTCATTTGATGCTCTCGTGGACGCGAAATGGGAACTGGTCGGTACGCTTACGGGTGACCGCATGCTGGTACTGAATCGCGACGACGTGGGTCTCGTAGCTCGGGCGAGAAGATGGGACGGGACGATTCGGTGGTTTGGAATCGAAAGCGATTGCGCGTTCAAAGCGTCCGCCTTGCAGCAGGGCCAGGATGGGTGCTGGAGCTTTGTCGTCAACGGCTCGGAAGTCCAGTTGCGAATTCCCGGCCGGCATATGGTGTACAACGCGCTCGCTGCGATCGCCGCCGCCGATGCCCTCGGCATTCCGGCAGGTGAGGCAGCCGTCGGCATATCTCGCACCGAACCGGCGGACAGGAGAATGAGATCGCTCTGGATTCGTGGCGTTCTCGTGTTGGATGACGCGTACAATGCCAATCCCACCTCTGTCCGCGCCGCTTTGCAGACCCTTATGACGCTTGAGCCGGGAAAGAGCGGCCGAAGAATAGCTGTCCTGGGCGGTATGCGTGAACTGGGTGAACAGAGCCTTGCTCTTCACCGCGAAGTCGGCTCGTACGTCGCCGGACTCGGTGTGAACCTCATCACTGTCGGCGAACTGGGCAACATCATTGCACAGGGAGCGCGATCCGCGGGCGCTTCAGAAACACCCGGATTCGAGACTCAGCAAGCGTGCGCCGAGTGGCTCAGGAATAACCTCAGAGAAGGTGATGTCGTTCTCGTAAAAGGTTCGCGCAGCGAGCACATGGAGTTGGTGATAGACCATCTCCAGAAAGCACTCTCTTGACCGTGGAGAGAACGTCTGTGGAAGCACCACTCATCGACGCGAATTCCCTGAACTGGGTGCACGAACGCCTCGGTGACACGGGTGCCTCTCGCAAACAGGTCGTCCGAGAAGCGGCTGGATCGGGCAAAGCCGAAGGGGCGGAACAAGCCCTGGCCAGTTCTTCTCAGCCGCTCGACGTCATCCTTCTGGCCGCCACAATCATGATCGTCGGTTTCGGCGCAACGATGGTGTACAGCTCAAGCAGCGTCATCGCCGCGGAAAAGTTCGGTGGGCCGGCGCACTTTATGGTCCGGCAGGTCACGCGCGCGGCACTAGGACTTTTGTGCCTTATCGCTGCCCTGTTTGTCCCGGTGGATCGCGTGCGGAAGTATTTCCCGTATTTTGCATTTGCGTCCTTTTCGCTCCTTTTGTTGCCGGCCCTGTTCAGTGTTGCATACAAGGGCGCGCGAAGCTGGGTAAACCTTCTGGGATTGACCCTGCAACCGTCGGAAATCGTCAAATTCGCGCTGATTCTCTACCTTGCTGACCGTTTGACGAAACACCAGGAAAGGCTGGAAAGCCTCAAGGACGGCGTGTTACCGCTTATCGGACTGATCTGCATACCGCTGGGCATAATTGTGCTCGAACCAGATGTCGGAACAGCCGTGGCAATGGCCTCCGTGTTCGGAGTGATGATGTTCGTCGCCAACATACGTATGCGACACATTCTGCCTTTAATGGGTGCAGTCGCGCTTGCCGTGTACGTCTTGATAATTATCGAGCCGTACAGACTGAAGCGGCTCGAAACGGGATATCAGATCCAGCAGGGCTTCGTCGCCATGGGTTCTGGCGGTTTGCTCGGCAGGGGCCTCGGGAGAAGCATCCAGAAATACTTCTTCCTGCCGGAACCGTATACGGATTCGATCCTCCCGATAATCGGAGAGGAATTTGGGTTCATAGGCACGGTTGCTGTTGTTCTGCTCTTTTGCCTTTTCGGCTGGCGCGGACTTCGAATCGCTTACCAACAACCGACACTTTTTCGATTCCTGCTTGCAACGGGCCTCACGGCGAACATTCTGATGTACGCGTTGCTGAATATGGGCGTAATGACGGCACTGATGCCGACCACCGGGTTACCGCTGCCATTTATCAGTTACGGAGGTTCCTCCCTCGTGCTCAACCTTGCCGGGACCGGACTTCTTCTCAACCTTTCCCGCCAGCGCCGCTTGAGGGAAGGCGAGGAAGAAGTGAAAGAGGACACGGAATGAACGGTGAGAGCGTGGTTCCGATGTTCCACAAAATCCGCCGGATCCACATGGTCGGAATCGGCGGGAGCGGAATGAGTGGAATCGCTGAGGTATTGCACTCTCTCGGGTTCGCGGTGACGGGTTCTGACAGGCTTTTGAGTCCCGTGACGGCACGTCTTGAATCAATTGGCATCCCTGTAGCGGAAGGGCATGACGCCGCCAATGTCCGGGGCGCGCAGGTAGTCGTCTATTCCTCTGCCGTAAAGGCGGACAACCCCGAACTGATCGCCGCTCAGGCAGGGAAGATTCCGGTCATTGAGCGGTCGGAAATGCTGGGCGAGTTGACGCGGATGAGGTTCACCATCGGAATCGCGGGAACTCACGGGAAAACCACCACGACTTCAATGGTCGGTCAGCTTCTGACGCACGCAGGAATGGCGCCTACGATCATCGTGGGCGGGATCACGAAGAGTCTGGGATCTGGCGGAATTCTGGGCAAAGGCGGCTATTTTGTCGTGGAAGCGGACGAGTACGCGCGGACGTTTTTGCGGATGTTCCCCACAATCGGCGTGATCACCACTCTCGAGGCGGATCACCTCGACTGTTATCGCGATTTCGGCGAAATCGAGAGCGCGTTCAAAGCCTATCTCGAGCGATTGCCGTTTTTCGGCGTCGCCATACTCGGAATAGATGATCCGAATGTGCGCGCGCTCGTCCCCTCCATACGCAGGAGGGTGGTCACGTACGGGTTCGCGGGTGATGCGGATGTCCGGGCAATTGACGTCCGTTCGTGGGAGAAAGGGAGCCGGTTCTCGGTCGTCGCAAACGGTGAGAACTTGGGAGAGGTAGCACTGGCCGTACCTGGTCGGCACAACGTCCAGAATGCGCTCGCTGCGATCGTAGTCGCGCGGGATCTCGGCGTTTCCGTGCAACAGATTCGGGAAGGACTGGCGGGCTTCTCTGGCGTGGACCGTCGCTTCCAGGTGAGGGGGAAGGTCCACGGGGCAACAATCATTGACGACTTCGCACACCACCCGACGGCAGTTCGTGTCACGCTGGACACGGCACGTAACATGGCGGGAGAAGGCGCGCGATTGCTGGTGGCGTTCCAGCCCCACCTGTTCAGCCGTACTCGGGACATGTACGAGGAGTTCGGCGCCGCACTTGCGAGGGCAGAACTCGTGCTGGTACTGGACATCTACCCTTCACGCGAGACCCCTATCGAGGGGGTGACCAGCCGACTGGTCGCAGAGGCGTGCTCGCGGGCGGGCGCGAGGGATGTGCGTGAGGTCCATTCCCACGAAGAAGCCGCTGCCATTCTCCGCGATTCTGCAAGGTCCGGCGACATCGTTCTGACCATCGGCGCTGGTGACATCTGGAAGGTGGGTACCGCTCTGGCTGAAACCGAGGAGAACAGCTGACATGGCGGAAGAAACGCCTCCGACAACGTCAGAAAGCGGCACCGGCCTCCGTCAGCGAGTCTGGGCGGGGCTGGTTACCCACAAAACTCGGGTGTTCTCAAGGTGGCCCTGGATAGCACGCCTGGTGGCATTCGTCGCGTACGTGGCCACCGGGGCTGCGTTGTGGGGTACGGGTTACGGAATCATCCGTCTTCCCTGGCTCGCCATTGACGATGTTGTCGTCGTGGGAACGGACCAGGTGGACGTGCGAGCAATTTACGACGCGGCGGGTATCCGACGTGGTTCGCCTCTTCTTGCGCTCGACGTCAACGCCGTCACTGCGGGCGTCAAATCGGTTCCATGGGTGCGGGACGTACGAGTCTCACGCCATTTGCCCGGCAGAGTACGCGTCGAGGTAGTCGAGCGCGCACCAGTCGCGGTGTTCCAGCTGGATCGCTGTTACCTCATGGACGAGGAGGGCTTTGTAACGCCACTGAACGGTCGCACCGTGCCGGACCTGCCTATCGTAACGGGGTTGAAAGCCATACCATTCCCGCAGTGGGAAAGCTTGGAACCGGCAGGGCGGGCGCTCGCCGTCGTCGCGGAGTTTCCCGTGCTGCGAAACACGGTTTCAGAGCTCTCTCTCGCAGATTCAACGCGGATGGTGCTCATTCTCTCGCCGCGCGGGACACCTGTTTCGTTGCCCAGGTTAACGGGAAGAGACAGGCTGGTAATGCTTGCATCGGTAATTGCGTATGAACCGGATCTTCTCATGACCGCATCGCACCTTGATGCTCGTTTCCTCGGGCACCTGGCCGTCACATCTTCTCCGTCGTCGTAAGGCAACAGGATATGAGGATCTGACCGATGCCACTGGGGCGAATTGTCGCCGGTCTTGATGTCGGCACCACGAAAGTAACCACGATCATCGCAGAGGTCGATGAATCGGAAGCGGTGTCCGTCATTGGTGTCGGCCAGACAGAGTCCCGCGGTGTGGAACGCGGAATGATAGTCAATCTGGACGAAACCGTGGACTCGATCCAGAAGTCCGTGGAACGAGCACAACATATGGCCGGGTGCCGTATCTCCTCCGTGTACGTCGGAATCGGAGGAGAGCACATCCGCGGAATAAACAGCCACGCGGCGGTCACCGTCGGGAAGATCACGAACGAGATCTCGGAAGAGGATGTCAAGAGAGTCATCGACCATGCGCAGAACGTTTCGATGCCTGCGGATATGACCGTCATTCATGTGATTCCGCAGGAGTACCGCGTGGACGATCAAAAGCACATCATTCAACCCATCGGACTGGCGGGATCGCGTCTTGAAGGAGAAGTCCACATCGTACGCGGCGCCGCCACCGCCGAACAGAATCTGCGGCGCGCGGTCCAACGCGCAGGGCTCCAGGTCGCGGGCATAGTCATTCAGCCACTTGCGAGCGCATTGGCTGTGCTATCCCCTGATGAACAGGAATGGGGCGTCGCAATGCTGGACATCGGTGGCGGCACGACAGATATCGCAGTGTACCACCGGAGATGCATACGTCACACGGCAGTGTTAAGCATCGGCAGCGCGTACGTGACGAGCGACATCGCAATCGGCTGTTCGATCCTCATGAGCGAGGCGGAACAGCTGAAAAAGCAATATGGACGGGCTTCCCGGCAACTCGCGGAGCAGGAACACAACCTGCCTGAAGATCCGAGGGAACAACCTGATATACGCTTCCTCCGCGAAAACACGCGGGCAGTCCTCGACGCGAAAATACCGGAACCAAAGTTCTCGGTCGAACTTGCGCGAATAATCGAGATGCGCATGGTGGAGTTGCTGGGGGCTGCCTGGTTCGAGATTCGGAAATCCGGCCACCAGGAGTATCTGGCGAGCGGGGTGGTGGTGACGGGCGGCGGAGCGATGGTCAAGGGTGTAGCGGAACTCGCGCAACGTGTTTTCGGCGTCCCCGTCCGAATCGGTTATCCGCTCGGGGTTGGCGGAATACGGGAAAGCGTCGCGACGCCGGCAAACGCGACGGGAGTCGGACTGGTTCTATTTGGAGCCAGCCAGTTGTTGAAAACGCCACAAACGATGTCCATGACAGACGCTGAGAGAGAGCTTGAGAGACTCAACCAGGAGATGCAGAGAAAGCCGCTTGAGGGCATGCGTCGTTGGCTGAAGGAATTCTTCGCATAGAAAGTAGACTCGTCGGGAACGTCCCAAAACAACTGCGATGAAGCCGGAGTGGTCGGGCACGGAAGGGTTGCCGCGAGGGTTTCGGAGCAGAGGAGGTGGAGAAATGTCAAATGACAACTTCGAACTGATCCACGAGCAGGAACCCGTGGCAAGGATCAAGGTCATCGGTGTCGGGGGTGGTGGCGGCAACGCCATTCGAAGGATGGTCGACAGTGGCCTTTCGCGCGTTGAATTCATCGCCATCAACACGGACCAGCAGGTGCTCCACCGCTCGGGCGCAACCACGCAGATCTGTATCGGCAACAACGTAACCAAAGGGCTCGGCGCGGGGGGCCGTCCAGAAATCGGCAGACAGGCGATAGACGAGGACAGAGATCGCGTTGCCGACGCATTGGGTGGCTCTGACATGGTCTTCATCACCGCCGGGATGGGCGGCGGAACCGGCACGGGAGCATCGCCGGTAGTTGCCCAGATAGCGCGCGAAATAGGTGCGCTCACGGTAGGGGTGGTAACTACTCCTTTCGCATTTGAGCAGCCGAAGCGCCTCCGCAGAGCGGCAGAAGGCCTCGAAGCACTTCGGGAGGCGGTCGACACACTTATCGTGATTTCCAATGAGCGCCTGCTGCAGGTTCTACCGCCCAGGACACCGATCAACGATGCGTTCCGGGAGGCAGACAAAGTGCTTCTCCAGGCCGTTCAAGGAATCACCGACATAATCCTGGTTCCGGGGTTGATCAATCTCGATTTCGCTGACGTGCGGACGGTGATGAGCCATCGAGGCGACGCCACCATGGGAAGCGGCGTGGCAACCGGAGAAAACGCCGCAAGCAGGGCCGCGGAGATCGCTATCGCAAGCCCCTTGCTCGAGGACGTCTCGATCAGAGGCGCAAAAGGACTCTTGGTGAATATCACCTCCAATTCGTCGTTGCCGCAGGAGGACGTAAACGCGGCGATGTCGGTGGTGAACCGGGAAGCCGGAGCCGATGCGGACGTGTTCTTCGGGGTGGTTCTCGACGACAGCGTTCCGGAAGGCGAAATTCGGGTGACAGTCATCGCAACCGGGTTCGAGAGCCGTTGCCCGAGTACGTTCACCAGGGAAATCATGACTCCCGCGCAGAAGCCTTTCGCGGTACCGACCTCTCCGACGGTTTCGGTCAACACACTGGAAACGGAAAGGGAGCCGGAGCCAGAGCCGGTTGCGGAAGCGGTGCCGGAACCGGTTGAATTGCCCGTTGAGGAGAAAGTCGAGCGCAATACGGTCGAAACGGTCGTCAACATCCCGATGACAGAGAACGAGCTTCAGATACCCGCCTGGCAGCGGAAACAACAAGAGCCTCTCCAGGCCCCGGTGGAAGAACCCTCATCTCTGGGAACAGCAGCGCACGTCCTGGTTCCCAAAGAACCGAAGGTAGCTCCCGTTTCATCGGTCCCACGGGAATCACTGGACCGCGAGCTCCCACGGCAATACGGTATTTACGCCGGAAGCACGGATTCTGCGGACCTCCGGATGCCGACATTTCTCCGGAAGGCACGCGGACGAACGTAACGGAGCTTGCCCGGATGGCGGATTCTGCGTAGATTAGGTATTTGTTTTCGGCGGCGTAGCTCAGCTGGTTAGAGCAGCGGAATCATAATCCGCGTGTCCGGGGTTCAAGTCCCTGCGCCGCTACTTGTTATAAAACAGCGACTTACATGCATTTGTAGGTCGCTGTTTTTTGTTCACACTGCCACCATGGCACACTGGTGGCACACTCAGAAGCAACACCTCTCAACACAACCGCGTCCTCAGCGGTAAGCCGCAACACCAAGTCTTCCCGTTCCTCTCGCTTGCAACTTGGCCCTTCGATGCGCCAAACACGGACAAACGGACACGACCGCGTGGTAGATCGTTAAAGGGGGACCAACGCCGACCTCGGTCCGGGTAATACACTCATTGTCTGTTCACACCGACTTTCGTAGCTTCATGCCCGTAGCCCATCGCCAAATGGTGGGTTGCTCTGGCGTAGCCGGAGCGGTTTTCCAAGACCGGAGGTTCCAACGAAGCGCACCTTCATCCAAGACTGGCAGGGGGACACAACCTCGTGGCAACGATCCAGCCCCGCACTGATCAAGCAGAGAAGACGCATTACCGCGTCCAGGTTCGCCTCAGAGGATTCCCGTCTCTGACCAAAACATTCGGCCGCAAGACAGACGCCGAACGATGGGCACAGAGGACGGAAGCCGACATGCGTGCTGGAAGGGACTTCCCGACACCGGAGTCGAACCGCCACACGGTCGCGGAGTTGATCGGCAAGTACATCGCGAATGCACTACCCAGGAAGCGGTTGTCTACATCTCGGAATCAGGCAAGTCAATTGGAGTGGTGGCGAGAGCGCCTCGGTCACTACCTTCTACAGGAACTCAGGCCCGCACTCCTGGCCGATGCCCGGGAAGGACTCAGCCGAGAGCCGACTCCTTCCGGAAAACCCCGTTCCCCGAGTACGGTCAATCGTTACATGGCTGCCATGAGCCATTGCTTGACGTACGCGGTGAGGGACCTCAACTGGTTAGACGATAACCCCATGCGCAAGGTATCGCGGAACAAGGAACCCCAAGGAGTAGTGCGGTACCTCAGTGACCAGGAACGGAGCCGACTTCTGAGCGTGTGCAAACAAAGCAGTTCCTCGTTCTTGTACCCGATCGTCCTCCTCGCTTTGAGCACTGGTATGCGACGCAGCGAGATCATGAACCTGACGTGGGATCGGATAGATTTCTTGCGGGACGCCATCACTCTCCGATCCGCCGACACCAAGAACGCGGAGGTTCGGATCGTCCCACTGAAAAGTCACGCGCGCGGGGCGCTGGCGGAGTTGTGGAAAGACCGACTCTCGGACTCCGCGCTTGTTTTCCCCGCGCCAACGGCTCCTGAAGGCAGTTCAAAATCGATCGATATCGAATCGGCGTGGCGGTCAGCATTGAAGCGAGCAGAACTGAAGAACTTCCGCTTCCACGATCTCCGCCATTCCGCTGCATCGTACTTGGCAATGAACAGGGGATCGCCTCTCGATATCGCCGCAGTGTTGGGCCACAAGACACTCCAGATGGTGAAACGGTATGCGCACTTGTCCGAAACACACACGAGTGCTGTGGTCGAACGGATGAACGTGGCGATTTTCGATGGGAGCAGTTGTGATGGGAGGGAACCGGGGAGACCAGAAGCAACAGACCAAGGTCGCACGCCGCGTTAGTTCTGGCACGACGAGCTAAAAAAGGCGAGGGTTTCTGTTACCCATTTCAGGCGCCAGTTACAAGTTGCTTCGCGGACAAAAGGAACGAAGGCGCGTGAGCCTCAATCTCATTCGGTCACACGCCGGCGAGCAAGCGCGAGGGGTCATCAGACTCCGTGAACGCACCGGTTCTCTTCGTTCGAAGGGTTCTGTGTGAAGCTGTTGATTGGGATAGGAAGGCAGGGATTGCGATGGCACCGGTGCCCGAAGAAGAAACCTATGAATGGTGGTTGAAGCAACCGACTTGGGAGTTGCACGACGCGATCACGCTGACGGACAGGAAATACGGGTGGATTCCGACGCCGAGAAAACCTGGCGACACAGCGAAAATCATGGCCTACCGAGCTTTCCCCACTGACTACCGACGATTCGTTCTTGCCAAGCTTGAAGCAGGCGAAGTCCCGATTCACCACACCGACGGAGACGAGATACACGTTGTACCGATCCAGTTCCTGTTCTGGAGGCTCACGTGGACCGAATTCGCGGGTCCACTTGCCAAACCACTTCGGGATTGCGTGGCCGAAAACCTATTGAATCTGATGGAAACGGGGCAGTTGCTACCTCCGCCCGCCGCAAAGAAACTCATTCGACACACAAAACGAAGAAGGCCGCGTCTCGATCTCGTAAACAAATACGCTGGGCCCCAAGCCCAGTTGTTGGGCGCCGCGCTTGCGTGCCTCGCTGCTTTCCGCGATGAATGCTGTGACCCTGACGGTCGCGTAAACGTCACCCATCTACTAAACCAGATGAACTCGAAAGCGCAGCTGTTCTGGGACACTGGCGACAAGCCAGACGATGGTTGGGATGTCCCTCAGCATCACGACACGGTAGAGAAACTCCTCCGGGAATGGCTCCGGAAAACGGGCGGTTGAGACCCCTCCGCGGGCCGGTCCTCTAACCGACGAATTAAGGTACCCCTCAAGCTGCCTCTTAATGTCCCCGGTTACATTCAGTTACTTCTGTTGACAATCGATAAACCATCGCTTTCTTTTCGAATGTCACATTCGGCCATGGTGGCCGAAGTGAATACGGAAAGGGAACACCATGTCAGTGGAATCAAGTCACACGAAAGGGATGAAAGATTCTGTCGAGAGTCGCAGCATCCCCCGTCTCATCCCCGTCACCAAGTGGAACGAGCACCACGAATGGCCCCCCATCGGTGGCCTCCGCCATCTCGTGTTCCACGAAGGGAGCAACGGCTTTCATTCAGTCATTCGCCGCGTCGGCCGCCGGGTGCTCATCGACGAACAGGCCTTCTTCACCTGGGTCGACCGGCAAGGAAGCCAAGGAGGAGCGCAGTGAACAACTCGCGCTTCTGGTGCTTTATCCCCCGTAAGGAACCTCACGCCTCGTGGGTGCCTCGTTTCCCTCCACCCACGCGCGTCGGTGCCTGGGTGGAGGGTGGCGTTGATCCTTCGCACAGGTACCGGCGAAGGACTCAAGCAAGGCAGGTTTGTCCATTTCGTGTGGTGTGCCGCACATGGGCACACCATGAATCGGAGCCAGTGAAGAGGTCTCGCTGAATGGGTGTCAGCGATGCGGACAAGTCGACTGCGGGTGCCAACCTGGGAAACAGGGTGCCCCTCGAACCGATGTCGGAACGGGAGTCCAAAACGCGACCGTTCTGGGAAGCCCACATTGCGTTTTACGGCACGATGGGGGCATACGTGCGCGGTCGTTTTGATCCGTCGAACGCCGTCCTCGAAGCGGTCTTCTTCCGTATTGTATCCTACGCAGACGCTGAAGGGCGTGCTTGGCCCAAAACGGCGGAGATCGCAAAAAGACTCAAGCTGGGCCACCGCACTGTCGCGAACGCGCTGGAACACCTCGTCAGGCTCGGGGTATTGGGAAGGCAACGACGTCATGGAGGAGCGGGCAAAGGCCGCGGTGCGCTGCCAACGGTCTATACAATCACGGACCGATTCAGGTTCAGAACGACCAAAGGTCCATTGTTACGCGACCAAAATGCCGATGTTACCCGTCCCCCTGTACCCCCTAATAATGATGAACCTAGATGTATTGAACCAATCCCATTCGGTTCTTCGAAAGCTGAGGCACCAGACAAGCGCGTTGTTTGCGCCCTCTCCAAACCGAAAGCGCCGCCAAAAATGGCCGACCCGGGAGAGGATTCGATGTTCGTGGCGTTCTGGGACGAATACCCCGATTGTCGCTACAAAAAGGGGAACTTCGTACCCGCTTGGGAGCAGTTCCAAAAAGAACGTTCAGACCCCCGATTCAACTTGGACAACGTGCTCGCCGCACTGCGTGAATCGGTATACACATGCGACGACCTCGATTATTTCCCGAAACCACAGAACTGGCTTAAGAGGCACCCGTGGATCGGGCTGACAATGGAACCGCGGGCAGACCGAGCGAAGGAAGAGAGGGAAATGCTCGCTCGAAAGGCCGATGAACGAATCGCAGAAAAAAGGAAGGACGTCCTAGCATGGAAAACGCGATGACAACACCGCACACGCCTCACAGCGTGGAAACAGAACACCGGGTACTGGGCGCGATGATGATGGACTGTCAA
Organism: Candidatus Latescibacterota bacterium; assembly: GCA_029547385.1. Lineage (GTDB taxonomy): Bacteria > Latescibacterota > MWCZ01 > MWCZ01 > MWCZ01 > MWCZ01. The sequence continues at coordinate 8,058 of JAKPPK010000449.1, read as the reverse complement.
GCCGTCGAAACCGCGGCGGCTGTTCTCGATGACGGTGCAGCGTTTCACTCCATTCGTGCGCGCACTTTGTACCGCTACATGGTGAGCACCGCGGACTCAGGGAAACCCGTGACCCTCGACCAACTTGCTCAGGATGTCGCGCGAATTGGTCTCAAGATGGAGGGCCACGACGCCACGGTATGGTTGGGCGACGTCGGTGCTTCGGTTGGCACCTCCGTGCACGTCAAACATGACGCCAACCGCGTGTTGGATTACCATCTGCGGCGCCAACTGAAGACTCTCGCATGGAGAATCCAGACGGCAGCAGACGACCCAGAAGCCGACGTGCGAGAGATTGTGGCGATGGTAGAACGGACGATCATTGACAACGTGCCTTCGGAGGAATTCGAAGTGTTCAGTCTCGAGGATTGCGTGTCGCAGGCGTTTGAAGCCATGGAAAAGCGAGCACGTTGCTGTCGCAAATACGCGGGTGCTTCGTCGGGATATGATGAACTGGACATGATCACTGGCGGCTTTCGTGATGGCGAGTTCATTGTTATCGCTGCGCGTCCTTCCGTAGGAAAAACAGCATTTGCCTTGAACCTGTTCCGAAACATGAGCGCACAGGGCATCCCAGCGGCGTTCTTTTCTTTGGAAATGGCACGCGACCCCGTGACCACTCGTTTGCTGAGTAGCGTTTCACAAGTGGAAGAGCACCGACTCAACACCGGTGAAGTTCTTGCACGTGGGGATGATGAAGACGCCATCGCGCTTCGAAAAGCGGGCGAAATCCTTTCCGCATTGCCTGGATTCATCGGAGATCCCGGAAAAAACATGACGTGTACGCAGATCCGCGCAAAGGCGAGGCGCCTGGTTCATTCGCCCGATACCAAAGTGCGGGCGGTGTTCATCGACTACCTGCATCTCATTGAACCAACGGAACGAACAGACAATCGTGTCCAGGAACTGGAAAGAATATCCAAGAACCTGAAGGCACTTGCCCGCGAGTTGAACGTGCCCGTGGTAGTGCTCTCGCAATTGAACCGTGAAACCGAACAAAGCGGCCGAAAGCCCAAACTGCACAACCTCAAGGGCTCAGGCGCGATAGAGCAGGACGCCGATATTGTGATAATGCTTGACCGAGACGATCGCAGAGGGAATAGCGAGCCGGGCTTCCTGAACCTAACCGTGGAGAAGAATCGGAACGGCCGGACCGGGGAGTGCTCACTTCGGTGCCGTCCGGATATTCAGCTCGTAGAGTCCCTCAAGGACTGAGGTCAACGATGCCTAATCGGAACGCCGTGGGTACGGCGGCACACTTATGCAGTTGGTCATTTGGCAAACGACTCGGTTTGTCAAGTCCCTTCAGTTGGTGGACCCCGCGGGACGCCGACCTCGGAGCAACAGGAGTTCACTCGGCGAGCCTTCCGTGCTCAACCAGTGCTCCATCACGCAATCCGAGCGGCAGACAGGCTGAACAGCCATCAAATCATACCCCACCTGTGCGCAAAGGCGGGCCCATTGGGGGGCATCGGGATACGCTCGGTTCCCGGCGCCCTCGACCGAGCTTCAGTTCGTCGAGGCAGTTGACATACGGGTAATCCGAGCATGCGCTCCGCCGATACCTCCCCGCTCAGATCCCCACACTAAGTTGACATAACCGTTCTTATCATCCGTGCCCAGTTTCGTCTCCGGCACCCTTCCACGGCCATAAATAGGCGTACACGGGAAAACAACACCGCGTTTCGCATCGGCAACGCTTTGGCTGCGTAAGTATATTTTTCACAGAAAGTTAGACACGGTTGCCTTTCCGTTGTCTCTTGCGAACCCGAATGGGGAGGCACCGTTGCTGCGAAACGCGGGACAGGTTGGTCGCAGGAGGAGTTCCCGTGTCGCGCCTGTTCGCGACTGTTCTGTGTGAGAGCTGTCTCCACCGACCCCCCGCCCGCGCATGCCAGGCGTGGATTTCCCGAAATGGAACAGCGTTCCCGTTCCCGCGGCTGGTTTTCCCTCCTAAGGAAAGCAGGAACGGAACGATTGAAAGCTCGCCTTCAGGGGTTCCCGGACCCCCTGAGGTTCTGCTGGAAAGACCGGGTTGCCCATCTGCAAGAATTTGGTGACCTTAGAACAGAATGTGGTGGTACATACGGCTGGGGAGGTGGTATGCCGCGCATTTTTGACAACATCGAAAACGATCTTCTGCCCGCCCTGCAGGACACGATGCGTGTTGCTCAACGGGGCGACTTCTGCGTCGGGTACTTCAACCTTCGCGGTTGGAAGCATCTTGCCGGATACGTTGAGCAGTGGCAGGGTGGCGACGGGGCCTGTTGCCGACTCTTGCTCGGAATGCAACCTCGACCGTCGGAGGTACTGTTTCGGGTTTTCCGCGAGCAAACCATCGACAACAAAACCGCAGTCCGCCTGAAAACCGAGGTCGCAACAGAACTGCGTCAACAACTGGCACGTGGCATCCCGAACGACGAGGAAGAGACCGCGTTGCGCCGGATGGTGAGGCAGATTCGGGCAGGAAAACTCATCGTCAAGGTGTTCCTGCGCCATCCTCTCCACGCCAAGCTCTACATGCTGCACCGTGAGGACGTGAACAATCCCATCACCGCGTTCCTGGGAAGCAGCAACCTCACTCTGGCCGGGCTGGTAAACCAGGGCGAACTCAACGTTGATGTCCTCGATCACGACGCGTGCGCCAAGCTCCAAGGATGGTTTGAAGACCGATGGAACGACCGCTTCTGTCTTGACATCTCCGATGAGCTTGTCCGCGTGATAGGGGAGAGCTGGGCCAGCGAAACGCCCCTGCCGCCGTACCACATCTACATCAAGATGGTATACCACCTTTCGCAGGAAGCGCGCGCGGGAGCGATTGAATCAGTCATTCCTCCGGACCTCGCAAAAACGCTTTTCCCGTTTCAGCAGGAAGCCGTGAAAATCGCTGCGCACCACCTGAGAAGGCCGGAACGCGGCGGCGTGTTGATCGGCGATGTGGTAGGACTGGGAAAGACACTCACCGCAACGGCAGTTTTGAAGGCGTTTGACGACCTTAACCCGCTCATCTTGTGCCCGGCAAACCTCGTTCGTATGTGGGAAGATTACCGGGAACGTTGGGAGCTTCGAGGGAGAGTCCTGTCCACCGGCAGAATGCTAAAAGATCTGCCACGACTCCAGCGGTACCGGCTCCTCATACTGGACGAGAGCCAGAACTTCCGCAACCGCGAGGGCAAGAGGTACCGCGCACTGCGGGAGTACATCGCCACAAACGACTGCAAAGTCATCCTGCTCTCGGCCACCCCGTATAACAAGAGCTACCGGGATCTCGGCGCACAACTCGGTCTCTTCGTTCCGGAAGAGCGCGACCTCGGCATCCGCCCGAACAGGCTGATCGCGTCGCTCCCCGGCGGGGAGAAGGACTTCGTCCGCAAGTACCAGTGCTCGCCGAGAACGCTGCGCGCGTTTGAAGCGAGCAGCGAGCCGGAGGACTGGCGTGACCTCCTGCGCATGTTCATGGTGCGCCGCACTCGCAGGTTCATCATGGAGAGCTACGCCACGAAGGACGAGAGCGCCGGAAGATACTACCTCACCATGGAAAACGGGGAACGGGCGTACTTCCCGATCAGGGAACCGAAAACCGTCACGTACCCCGTCAACGAGGCGGACCAGTTCGCGCGTTTGTACCGGGAATCCGTCGTCAACATGATTGGTGGCCTGAACCTGCCGCGCTACGGCCTCGGGGAATACGTGCGGAAGGACTTGCCCGCAGACACCACGGAAACCGAAAAAGAGATCATAGACAACCTGGGTCGAGCGGCCCGGCGCCTGCTGGGGTACTGCCGCACCAACCTGTTCAAGCGCCTCGAAAGCAGCGGGCACGACTTCCTTCAGTCCGTGGAACGCCACATCGTGCGGAACTGCGTCTTCTTGTACGCACTCGAAAGGGGATTGCCGCTGCCCATCGGCACCCAGGATTCCGCGCTGCTCGATACCGCGTTCAGCGACGAGGACATAGACTCCCTGTTTGCAACAGTCGTTTCCCCCGATGAAGACGAAGAGTCCACTGAGGGAACGGTACCGCCGGAGGAGGCTCTCAGCGGAGACTACGCCGCGCGTGCGAAGCGAGTGTACGATATCTACCGGACGCATATGAAGAGGCAATTCAAATGGATCAGAGCTGATCTGTTCGAATCGGATGCACTGATCAAAACGCTGCGGCACGACACCGAGGAGTTCGTCCGCCTGCACAGAACCCTCCCCGAGTGGGACCCGGCTCAGGACTCCAAATTGCAGGCTCTTGTAACGCTGCTCAAGACCACACACCCGCGGGAAAAGGTGCTCGTCTTCTCCCAGTTCGCCGATACCGTGCGCTATCTCGTTGAGGAGCTGCGAAAGGCAGGCGTGCGGCAGGTCGAGGGCGTCACCGGTCAATCGTCAAACCCCACGGAAGCGGCGCATCGGTTCAGCCCCGAGAGCAACGGGAAACGAGACCGCATCCGGCCGGACGACGAAACCCGCGTTCTCATCGCCACGGATGTGCTGAGCGAAGGGCAGAACCTCCAAGATTGCAGTATCGTCGTGAATTACGACCTCCCCTGGGCAATTATCCGCCTCGTGCAGCGGGCAGGCCGTGTGGACAGGATCGGGCAACGGGCACCAACTGTTCGCTGTTACACATTCCTGCCCGCGGATGGTGTTGAGAACATCATTCGCCTGCGCACGCGTCTTGTGCAGAGGCTCCACCAGAACGCCGAAGTCGTCGGCACCGACGAGCAGTTCTTCGAGGAAGAACGGCACGGGAAATGGGTTGCCGATATCTACCACGAGAAAGCCGGCCTGCTTGACGGCGAAGCCGAGGACGACGACACCGATCTCACATCCCATGCGTACCGGATTTGGCAGCAAGCAACGAAAGACGATCCGGAACTGGAGGAGGCCATCAAGCGACTCCCTGATGTGGTCTATTCCAGCAAGGCAGCCCCTGAAGGCGCGAACGACGGCGTGCTGGCATATGTCCGAACGCCGGAAGGAAACGATGTGCTCACCTGTCTGGACGCCGCAGGCAACGTGCTTACGGATTCCCCGTCCGCAATCCTGAAAATGGCCGCGTGCGAGCCCCGCACTCCCGCCTTGCCACGCCGCCCCGATCACCACGTGCTGGTCGAAACAGCGGTGAAAACGATCGCACAGGAGGAGATCAGAACGCCGGGAGGACAACTCGGGCCGCCCTCCAGCCCGCGGCGTCGCGTGTACGAGCGTCTGAAAACATACGTCGAGCGCCACGAGGGCACGCTGTTCATTTCGCCCGACTTGCGCAAGGCGGTGCACGCCGTCTATACATCCCCTTTGCGGGAAGAAGCGCGCGATATCCTGCTCACGCGTCTGAAATCGGGCATTGGGGACGAAAGCCTCGGGGAATTCGTCTGCACGCTCTTCACCCAGAATCGCCTTTGCATCACCGAACCTGATCACGTAGCCTCCGAACCGCAGATCGTCTGTTCGCTGGGGCTTGTTGCCTCCGTGGGAGAGTAGGCCGCCATGGCAACGTTCGACATCCCTCGTACGCGAGACCTGCTGAGCAATTTTGACTTCCAGACCCTGTTCATCGAGGTCCTCGGCTGGAATTATCCGCCCGCACACGAGAGACCGCGGCACATCGACGAAAAAGGACTCCGGTATACCCTTGAGATGGTGAGCGAATTGGGCGGCGTCCACGTATTCGCCGTCACCATGGACGATGGCGATATACCACCCGAAAACACGCGACGCGCGATCCACGCGCGCGTATCCGAACTGAGTTACGAGAACCTTATCGTGTTTCTCGACAGGACAAGGACGCGCAGCCTCTGGTACTGGGTGAAGCGGGAAGGCGGCGTGCGCCGTCCACGCCATGCGTACTACTTCAAAGGCCAACCCGGCGACCTGTTCATCAGCAAAATCAGTTCGATGCATGTGGACATCGGCGAACTGGACGAGAAGGGCAACCTGCCCATCACGACCGTCGTCTCGCGCCTGCAGAAAGCCCTCGATATAGAACCGGTCACAAAGAAGTTCTTCATCGCGTTCGACGAAAAGCGTCTCGTGTTCACGAAGCACATCCTCGGCATCGACAACGAGCATGAGCAGGCATGGTACGCCAGCGTCCTCCTCAACCGCCTTATGTTCGTCTACTTCCTTCAGAAGAAAGGCTTCCTCGATAACGGCGCCCAGGATTACCTCCGCAAGAAGTTGAACGAAAGCCAGAAACGCGGCCCCAACCGCTTTTACCGAGAGTTCCTGCAAGAGCTTTTCTTCAAGGGTTTCGCACAACCGAACCATGGGCCTGAAACGGAAGCGCTTCTCGGCCAAATCCCCTACCTTAACGGCGGCCTTTTTCTCCCACACCCGATCGAGATCAAGTACCCGAACATCGCGATCCCTGATGCCGCGTTCGAGAGCATCCTCGCGCTCTTTGAGAAGTACTCATGGAGCCTTGACGACACGCCCGGCGGGAAAGACGACGAGATCAACCCCGGCGTCCTCGGGTACATCTTCGAGAAATACATCAACCAGAAAGCCTTCGGAGCCTACTACACGCGCACGGAAATCACGGAGTATCTGTGCGAGCACACGATCCACCGGCTCATCCTCGACAAAGTCAGCTCCCCCGGCGTGCCGGGGTTCGTCGCTCCGAGGCATTTCGATTCACTTGGCGATCTGCTGCTCAGTCTCGACGCGGAGCTCTGCCGGACGCTCCTGAACGACGTGTTGCCGAGTATCCGTATTCTCGACCCCGCGTGCGGATCCGGTGCGTTCCTCGTCGCGGCGCTGAAGACGCTCATCAACGTCTACAGCGCAGTCACCGGCAAGATCGAGTACCTCAACGACAAAGGCCTGCGAGACCAACTGGCGGCGATGCGGAAAGAGGGGCGCAGCCTCAACTACCACATCAAGCGCCGCATCATCACGGACAACCTGTTCGGCGTGGACATCATGGATGAGGCGGTGGAAATCGCCCGGCTTCGCCTTTTCCTCGCGCTCGTTGCCTCGGTCTCGACGGTCGAACAGCTCGAGCCGCTCCCCAACATCGATTTCAACGTCGTACCGGGCAACTCGCTTATCGGCCTCATGCGCGTGGACGACCGCGAATTCAACGAACGGCACCAGCAGGGGGATCTGTTCTTCAAGCGGTACGACGAAGTGCTCGCAGAGAAAAACCGCGCGGTGGAAAGCTACCGACACGCGACCACCTACGTGGCTGATCTACGCGGGTTGCGCGACGAGATTTCGGACCTCCGCAAGTCCGCCCAACGGACCCTCAACGAGATTCTCCTGAACGAGTTCGCGAGAAAGCTCAAGATCAAGTTCGAGCAGGCGACTTGGGATGAAACCCGGAACGCCGAAGGGAAACCGGTCAGGCGCGACCTCACCATCGCCGACATCGAGGCGCTCCACCCGTTTCACTGGGGATACGAATTCGATCAGGTGATGAACGGACAGGGCGGGTTCGACGCCATCATCACGAACCCCCCGTGGGAAACCTTCAAACCTCAGGCCAAGGAATTCTTTGCCGAGCATTCCGAAATCGTTACCAAAAACAAGATGACGATCAAGGAGTTTGAAGAAGAGCAGGCGCGGCTCATGCGAAACCCGGAGGTACGAGCAGCGTGGCTGGAATACGAGAGTAGATTCCCCCACGTCAGCCTTTATTATCGTAGCTCGCCACAGTATGCGCGGCAGATATCTGTTGTCGGCGGCAAAAAGGCCGGGACCGACATCAACCTGTACAAGCTCTTTACCGAGCAGTGCGTGAATCTGCTTCGTCCCGGCGGCATGTGCGGCATCGTCATTCCGAGCGGCATCTACACCGATCTCGGCACGAAACGCCTGCGCGAAATGCTGTTCGAGGAGACCGAGATCGGGGGCCTCTTCTGCATCGAGAACAGAAAAGAGGTGTTCGAAGGCGTCCACAGAAGCTTCAAATTCGTCATCCTGACGTTCCGCAAAGGCGGCACGACGGAGGAGTTCCCCGCGGCGTTCATGCGGCACGATGTCGGGGAGTTGGAGCGGTTTCCCGCGCACGGCAGTATCCCCATT
>JAKPPK010000441.1 GCA_029547385.1 Candidatus Latescibacterota bacterium | reverse complement strand
GGTCCCTCGATCCCGACAAATCCTTCCGCCCAGCTTCCGAGGTACATCCCTGCTGAGCCATCGCGGTGGAGCCCCCGGCGGTTCCATCCCATCTGCTCGATGAACCCTGTTCCCGCAAACAGGCTGGCATCTTCCAGGTCTCCAATCGCCCTTCCAACCGCGCGTGCGACCGCTTGCTCCAGCGTTTCGAGGAACTCCGGGCAGATATCCCCCACGAGGTTCGCCGTGCATGGAGCGACATGGGTATGTGTTGCCGCAATGATGACCGATTCCGGATCGATCTCACACGCGGATGCACAGGCCGCGCGCAGTGCGTCCACTCGCTCCTTCGGCAGCACACACACGTCCACCGAGATCATTGCAACACGTGTGGTGCCATCATCCAGCACCACCGCATTCGCCGTCAACGGGTCGCGCGCAAACTGACCTAGGCGGACGTGCATCTGTCCCAGCAGGTGGAGCGGTTTGGACGGGGTAATGTCCTCCCACGCCGTTCCGACTCTCATCGTTGTATCTCCGTTGCGCGAATCAGGCCTCTACGGGCACATCGTCAAGATTTTCGAACACCTTCCGAATCGCGCGAGCCAGTGCGTTGATCTGCTCGGGCCCGTTCGGCGGACGATGGTTGAACACTCCCCACAGGCACGTGTCGATGCACTGCTGCGAAACAGGATACTGGCTGAGATCGTAGGAGACGTCCTTGCGGGCAAACGCGCTCGTCCACGGCTCGCCTTTGCCGTATGCGTTCTTCGCCTGGAACACCGCATGCGCCGGAAGCAGCCAGTTCGCGATGGAGAAATTTACACCCTCCGCCTTTAACGCAGCCACGATCCCTTCGGTTATTTTTCGTAGTGGCACGCCACGTCTTTCTGCGTACGCAGGCTCGACGCGCAGAACGTAGGCATATCCGTTCGTCGGGCGGTCTTCGGAAGTGAAGGAGCGAACCAGATTCGGCGTCCCTGACAGACGCGCGTCCAGCATATCCCAGTTGTCCCGCGCCCATTTGTTCGTCCGGTCAAGTTTCCGGAGCTGCGAAAGGGCAAACGCGGCCGGGAGATCGGACGTTCGGTACATCCATCCGAGCCCGTACGCGTGGTA
>JAKPPK010000427.1 GCA_029547385.1 Candidatus Latescibacterota bacterium | reverse complement strand
ATAGGTATAGCCATACACTTGCTCACTCTGAACAACCACCGAGAATATCGCCTCGCAGCCCGCAGGCACCGCCAGGTCTTTAGGCTCAGCCAGAAACACCCCCACAGCGCCTAACGGCCACTCCGTCAATAGCAGCAATGTTAGCAACCCCCAGCGCATCACCACGCCTCCAGTGTCGCCCGCTTCCACGTATTCGTTCCCGTCGAAATGTAAATGTAGTTCGCGTCCACGCAAATCAGGCCCGCGCCTTTGCCCCACGTCGAAGCGTTGCTGTTTGTAATCGTGCGCGGCGTCATCTCCAGCACCCCTTTCAACGACGCCACGGCCACGCACGCCAGCAGCGCCAGCAGGACGGCCAGCGCGATTCGTTCCTCGACTGTCAGACGGACTCTCACGGCGTTATCTTCATTCGCACCATCGTCAAATACGCCACATTCGTATGCTCGGTTCGGTTCCCGACCACAAGCGTTCCCAGGCAATTCGTGCTCTGGATCGTGAAGTTGGTTTTGAACCACCAGAAGTTCGTCCCCTCCGGAGTCACATTCGTGATACCTCCCCCCAACATTCCCTGATCAACGGTGTGGGTGTCGAAATCAAGCGTCACAATTCTGGCCATGACCGAGAATGGAAAGCTATTGCTGGTGCAGAATTGGGCTTCCAGTGTGACATTGGTTCCCGCCATCATTTGGGACTGTGGAATGTTCCAGCACACCGCCTTAGCCGCTGTGCCCGGCAGCCGAGCGGCCAGCAAGTTATTCGCGTTCTTAAACCATCCCCCCGCCGCCGTGGCGAGTCCCGACAAAGTGAAGTGCGCGCCAGTCTCGGTTTGGCCATCCGTCATCGGATAATACACCCAGTTCGTGTTCACCGCTGATTCTGGTATGACAAGATTCGTCAGCAGCGCGTAGGCATTGGCGTCCAGCTTGTTGGTTCCCAGTGTGCTGTCGGCAATCTGGTTCGACGTGATGCCGCTTAGCCGGGCCAGCGGGACGGTGCCGTCTGACAAGGCCGAGGCGTTCAGGTTTGAAAGCCATGTTCCATACCCGCTATAGTTTGCTGCCCATATTCCAATATCCGGGTCTCTGGATATGATAAGATTTGGGTTTTTGGAGAGATCAACGAATTGAATACCGTCATCTGGGACGAAGAAAATACTCTGGTAATTCGTCACCCAAGGTGAGTTCGTAATCGCCGTGAACGGCCAGTTCGTTTGCCCAGTCCCGCCACCGCCCTCCCCCCAGTAAAGATTCGTTCCCGCGTCCACCGTCAGCACCTTGCCCGCCGCCGGAGCGTTGCTCGTTCCCAAGCTCCGCGCCGGAATGTTCGTCGCGTACACCGTCCACACCCCGCCATTGGTGGTGTAGTCCAGACCCGCCCCCCACGCCAGCACCGCCCCGTCCTCCGGCACCTGCCCGTTCAGGCCCCAGCCTTGAAGGACGTAGTTCGTTGTCCATGACCACTTCGCGGCCAGGACTCCG
>JAKPPK010000404.1 GCA_029547385.1 Candidatus Latescibacterota bacterium | reverse complement strand
CGGCCACTCTGCCGCAGGACTATCTCGCTCAGTGTGATCGGTTCGAGCGCCGCCGCCATTCCACCCTGAGCCTTCTGAACGCCGCGGCAGACTGCACGGAACTTGCCCAGATCCGGAGAAAGAATGGTTACGATGCGACTGGATTCTGACCAGGGCCGTGCGGAGATCACCAACGCCCTCGTGAAGTCAACGCCGGGCATTTTCAGTCTCTCCCGCCTCAACCCGCGTTCGACTGCGCGCGCTCGGTTACCCCATCCGCTCCGGACTCCGCTTCCGGTGGCAGCACTGTTCCGCCGGAAATCACCAGCTTCATGGCTTCTTCCACGGTCATTTCAACGCGTGTAACCTCGGCGCGCGGAACCATTATCAGGTAGCCCGACGTAGGGTTCGGCGACGTGGGGAGAAAAACGCTCACAAGGTCTTGACCCGTTTTGTTACACACTTCTCTCGGCGCATCAGAGGTCAGGAAGCCCACCGCGTAGATGCCGCGTGTGGGAAATGGCACGAGTACGACCGCCTGAAACACGCTGCGGGTCCCACCGAAAAATGCCTGGCTGATCTGCTTGACCGCGCGGTAGATGCCTCGCACCATCGGGATTCTGTTGAGCTGGCGATCCCAGAAACGGAGGAACTGAAATCCCGCCACGTTCCTCGCGACCACCCCGGTCAGCAGGATGATCAGCAGTACAGTGACGAATCCGACCCCGGGAAGTGGCTTTCCTTGCCACGTAAGCCATGGAATACCGACAAGCGCGGCCGAGAGCCATGCATCAACCGTGGTGAAGACATACCAGAGGACGTATCCGGTAATCACTACCGGCGCCAGTGCGACCAATCCGGTAAGGAAATTGGCTTTCGCCCAGTGTCGCCACCCGGTCGAGGGTCCGTCGTTCGGCATCATGGACCCGCGCTTCCGGCCGTTGGGGCTGGAGGGATAATAACCCTGTACACACGCTCATGCGGAAGTGCCATTCCGTACCGTTCGCGTGCGATCCGCTCTATGTATGACATGTCGCTGTCGAGGCGACGGATGTGATCCCGCAATTGAGCGTTCTGAACACGTATCAACGCGTTTTCCTTTTCCAGAGCCGCAATT
>JAKPPK010000395.1 GCA_029547385.1 Candidatus Latescibacterota bacterium | reverse complement strand
CGCACGGTTTGCTTCGCGTGCGACGTGAAAGTCGCTCAAGTAATCGTTCGATATGGATAAAACCATAAGCCGAACCTGCGGTTCCGTCCGCAGGAGCCTAACGGCACCTGCACAACTGGCAACGGTTGTGTGGGAAGCTGCCGTGACAACGCTACTCCGCCCGATTGGGCGAGGAGACAACCGTGAGGAAGTCTCTCGACTGCCAGCGTCAAGGTTGGTCGGAGAGCAAGGCTGAAGGCCCAGTCCAACACAAGTGAACTGTCGTAAACATCGTGAAACGCAACAAGCCAAAGACGCTGACAGGCTTGAGCCAAAAGGCAAAGCAGTGGGTTGCCCCTTTGTGAAGTGGAGGCACACGGATATTCAAACTGCCGGTGAAAAGACAGGGACTAACTCCTTCATGTTGCTTGAGCGGAACACGGTAAACCCGACAACTCGCCTCACAGAGGCAGGCGCGGCTGTAAAGCACGCTGACGAGTTGACGGGCAGAGGATGCTGGAAAAAGCGAACGCCATCCGGTAATCGGATGGATAGAGAGGGCAGCTCCATCTCGCCGCGCAAGCGGGCTGACTTCCAGCGGGTCATTCGTGACGAGATAACTCGCAGAACCTTCGTGGGAGGAAATCGCAAATGAACGCAGAGCAATCTGTGTGTGCATCCTCCGGCCACGCACAATGCTGGGAACAGATGAACTGGCCCCAGTGTGAACGCCACGTCAGAAGGCTGCAAGCGCGTATCGCCAAGGCAACACGGGAAGGCCGCTGGGGCAAGGTGAAAGCCTTGCAACGGTTGCTGACCCACTCGTTTTCCGGCAAAGCCTTGGCCGTGAAACGAGTGACGGAAAATCAAGGCAAGAGAACCCCCGGAGTGGACGGAGCAATCTGGAACTCTCCGGGAGCCAAACACAAATCCATTGGGTCGTTACGACGACGCGGGTATCAACCGCAACCACTGCGCCGCGTTCACATCCCGAAAGCCAACGGCAAGTTGCGTCCGCTCGGTATTCCGACGATGAAAGACCGCGCCATGCAAGCATTGTACTTGCTGGCGTTGGAACCCATCGCCGAGACGCTGGGGGATTCACACTCCTACGGCTTTCGCAGGGGACGCAGCACGGCGGACGCGCTGGAGCAATGCTTCAGCGTGCTCAGTCGGCAGAACCACGCGCCGTGGGTTTTGGAAGGCGACATTCGAGGCTGCTTCGATTATCTGAGCCACGAATGGATGCTGCACCAGATTCCCACGGACACGGAAGTTCTACGGCGATGGTTGAAAGCCGGCTACGTCGAGAATCGAACCTTGTTCCCCACGGAGGCAGGCACGCCGCAAGGCGGCATCATCTCGCCGACGCTGGCGAACATGACCCTGGACGGATTGGAGCAACTCCTGAAAGTCGCCTTTCGCAGGCGGCGCGACGGAGCCAGACAATACCGGCTCAAGGTCAACCTCATTCGTTACGCGGATGACTTCATCATCACCGGCCCGACCAAGGACGTGCTGGAAAGTGAAGTCCGGCCATTGGTCGAGCGGTTCCTGCGCGACCGGGGCCTGCATCTCTCGCCCGAGAAGACCTGCATCACGCCAATCGAAGAAGGGTTCGACTTCCTCGGACAAAACCTCCGTAAATACGACGGCAAACTGCTCATCAAACCGTCGGAGAAGAACACGCACGCCTTCTTGGAGAAAGTCCGAACGATCATCAAAACGAATGCCACCGCAACACAGGAGATTCTGATTCGTCAACTCAACCCCGTCATCCGGGGTTGGGCGAACTATCACCAATCAATCGTGGCAGCGGACGCATTCAGGAAGGTGGACCATGTGTTATGGCAAAGTCTCTGGCGCTGGGCCAAACGCCGACATCCAAACAAGTCGAGCCAGTGGGTGATGCGCAAATACTGGCACACCATTGGACGACGAAGTTGGACGTTCGCGGTGGATACCGGCGACCGAACCACGACCGGCCAAATCGTTTGGTTGAAGCTGTATCACGCAGCCGAGACCAAAATCCGGCGACACCCGCAGATCAAAGGCACGGCCAACCCGTTCGATCCGCGCTGGCGTCGGTATTTTGAAGACCGTGCATTCTACAAACGTTTCGGCATACATCAGTGGGACGCCGGGATAAAACCGTCGTGAAAACCGGCTCTGCTCACGCAGGGCTTTGTAATCGCTTGAGCCGGATGATGCGAAAGTATCCTGTCCGGTTCTGAGGGGAGGGAGTGGCAGCAATGCCATTCCCTTACCCGACTCCACGGGCTGCCGGTCGGCCCTGTTGCCCCCACGACCGCGCCCGTTCCACTCCGCAACTCCGTGCGCTCGTCACGAG
>JAKPPK010000394.1 GCA_029547385.1 Candidatus Latescibacterota bacterium | reverse complement strand
TTCGTGACGATCCGGGATGCCCGGATCAACCGGACGCCTCTCTTCCGGGCGCTGTACCGGTCGTACGAACAGGAACCCGAGTTCGCGCAGGTTACGCTCAAGAACACCTCGCAGGACCCGCTCCGCGTGAACGTCGGGTTGCGGATACCGACCCTTATGGCGGAAGGTTCCAGCCACGCGCAGGATTTCACGCTGCCTCCCCAGAGCACACAAACGGTATCGCTGGGCGTTACGCTGGATGACAGCCTGCTCATCCGCGACATCTCCAACTACGATAACCTCGTGCAGCCGGAGGTGTTCGTGAACTACACCCAGGAACGGGAGACGAAGCAGGCGCAGAAGAAGCTTTCCAGCGTGTTCGTTCTTGGTAAGAACAAACTTACCTGGCTCAACCCGACCGTGGCCGCAGCGTTTGTAACACCAGACCATACACCGATCGTGAGTTTCGCCGACCGGGCAGCCAGCAGTTTCCGTTCCGTGCGTGATACGGAGTTTTCCACATGCCCGAATTACGGAACAGCCATGATCCTCTTCGCCGCGGTCAGCAAGTATGGCGTTCTGTACAACCCGGACCAGAATACTCCTTTTTACAAAATCGCGAGCGACACCTCCCAGCTTGGTAACATCTTCGATACGGTCAAGTTCCCGATCGAAACGCTGCGTTCGCGCCTTGGCGACTGTGACGACGTGAGCGTGCTTTTCATCTCGCTTCTGGAATCGCAGAGTGTTCCAACCGCGTTGCTGGACGTGTTCGACCCTGCGCTGGGACACATTTACATGATGTTTGACACCGGTCTCACGCCCGAGCAGGCGATGCAGAGCGGTCTGTTCCTCTCGGAGGACGAGTTCGTTACGTGGACGGACCCCGGTCAGGAAGTGCCGGAGGCTCATGCGTGGATTCCGGTGGAGACGACGATGTTCGGCCAGCCTTTTTCCGAGGCCGTTCGAGTCGGGCTTGCCGAGTATCGGGAGAAAAAGGCGCGGAACTACATCCGAGAGTGGTCTATTGCGCAGGGGCGGTCTCAGTATCAGGCAGGAATACTTGACTCGGCAAGCGTGGCATTTCCGAACGTGG
>JAKPPK010000343.1 GCA_029547385.1 Candidatus Latescibacterota bacterium | reverse complement strand
GAGGTACGCCGGGTCCGACGCGTAGAGGACCGCCTTGCGGCGGGGATGCCACCGCATTTCCAACGGCCGGTTCCCTTTGAGCACGATGACGGTTTCCGGATCGGTTCGGCAGGCGATGACGGCGGTGATCTGACCCCGGCAGCGCCGGAGGCGCGCCTTGAACCGCTCGATATCCATGGCCCCGTCCCGCGCGGCGTTCGCGGCCAGGCGGAACAGAATCTCGCTGTCCACCTCGGCGAAGCGCCGCATCTTCCAGCGCCGGAACAGGTAGTCGGCGTTGTAGATGGTGCCGTTGTGGGTGCCGATCACCTCCCCGGCGCGGATGGGGTGGTTGTTGCTGTTGACCCGCTCGTCCCCTCGGGTGCGCCAACGGGTGTGGCCGAGCAGGAGCGCGGCGCGGTTGTCCATGGAGGCAAGGAGTTCGGCGAAGGCCTTGTCCGTGACGAACCGCTCGGCCGTCACCGGCCGCTTGAAGAGCCGGTGTCCGCCGTCGGTGTCGAGCCATGCCGCGCCGGTGGCGTGTGGTCCGCGCTCCTCGCTCAATACAAGCAGGCGGGTGAAGAGCCAGGCGAGATACTCCCGCTCCTCGGCGCGTCGCCGCTTATTTCCGAAGATGACTCCCGCGAGCCCGCACATCAGGATTTCCCTCCCTGCGGATCGACGACAAAACTGCGGAAGACGCCCTCGGCGTTATGTAAAGTCTGCATTTATGTAACCTCCGAGCGGAATTCACGCTTCAGATCGAGTCGGAAGTCAAGTCCTACGCAACATAATGTTCGGCCTCTGGGACAGGTTTGCGTGGGCGCTCAGAAGAATGTCCTCGCAACTTTTTAGAGCGAGCGGAGCCATTGCATGAGTTCGGCATCGGTTTGCCATGCGGGCAATCCGTGAGGCGTCAGCGACGGAGCCAGTTTTTCAAGCGCCTCCCGTTTCATTTGCAGATCGGCGCGGGCATAAACTTCGCTGGTCTTTATGTTTGCGTGCCCAAGGAAGTCCCGGATGATCACAAGCGGGACTCCTGCCTGCAGAAGATGCATGGCTTTTGTATGGCGAAACGTATGCGGCGTTATACCATTGGGAATTTGGGGCGACTGCGTGCGGGCCATAGCGGCGTATTTTCGGATTAAGTGGCCGATTGCTGCACGTCCAAAGACCGTACGCCGACGACTGGTGAACAACGGCTGATCGCGGCAACCGGGTTGGAGAAGGGAACGTTCGTCGAGATACGCCTGCAGCAGTGCCGCGGTTCTGGACATCAGCGGCACCGCACGCGTCTTGCGTCCCTTTCCAGTCAAGCGCAGTTGTACCGGCGCCTCCAGCCTTATGTCCCGTACCTTCAGATCGATGAGTTCCTGCACCCGTGCGCCGGAGTCATAGAGCAGACTGAGCAAGACTGCGTCACGCCGTCCCATCGCTGTTCTAAGAGCGTGTTTGTAAAGTGTAGTCTGGCGTAGCTAGCCGCTTCAATCGGCAGTTCTTCCATATATGTCCGGTAGTGCCGGGCATTTTTTGGGGTTGTAAGGTATAGCGCATAGAATATATGCTATACTTCTTCCAGAAGGAGACTGCCCATGAATGCGAAAAAGCAGAAACTCGTTACAAGACGCCAACGCCTGCTCCAAAAGCTGGCGGGACTCAGCCTCGTCACCCACGGCTCCTACCTCGAACGCTTCAGTACGTGCGCCCGAAAGAATTGCGACTGCCACAAAGGCAAGAAGCACGGTCCCCGGGCGTATGTCGTCGTCTACCGCAATGGACAGCAGCGTCAAGTCTACGTACCCCAAGATCAGGTTGCCGCCGTGCGCAAGGGGGTCCGGCAACACGAACAGGCGCTGGAATTGCTCCGCCAAGTCACGGACATCAACTTGGCCCTCATGCGCGAGGGGCTTTTGGATGAGTCGCTGACAGCCGGACAGGAAGGAGAATAACGATGAGCAGAAAATCATACTCCAGCGACCTGACGGACGGGCAATGGGCACGCATTGCCCCGTGCCTCCCACAGGCCAAACCGGGTGGGAGGCCACGCTCGGTGGACATGCGCGAAGTTCTCAATGCCATCTACTATGTGGTCCGCTCGGGCTGCGCTTGGCGGCTCATCCCTCATGACCTGCCCCATTGGCGCACGGTTTACGGTTACTTCCGCGCCTTCAATGCTTCGGGCGTCTGGAAACGCATCCACGACACTCTGCGCGAACGGGTACGCCGCGCTCACGGACGAAAGCCAACGCCCAGCGCAGCCATTATTGACAGCCAGTCCGTGAAGACCACCGAAAAAGGGGGCTCCGGGGGTATGACGCCGGCAAAAAGATCAACGGAAGGAAGCGCCATATCGTGGTCGATACCCTCGGTATGATCCTCGCCATTGTTGTCCACGAAGCTTCCATCCAAGACCGCGACGGCGCCAAGCTTGTGCTGGAACGGTTTGCCAAGGGATGGACAAGACTCAAACTCATATGGGCCGACGGCGGGTATGCAGGCAAACTGGTCGAATGGACCCGGCTACACCTGCGCCGCCAACTTGAGATCTTCAAGCGCAGCGACAACGTGAATGGTTTCGCTGTGCTCCCCAAGCGATGGATTGTGGAGCGAACCTTCGGATGGCTCGGACGATACCGCAGGCTCTCGAAGGATTATGAACAGTTGACCGATAACAGCGAGGCAATGATCCTCATCGGAATGATAAACTTGATGAGCAAGAGATTGGCCCGCTATGAACACTGACCAACTTTACAAACACGCTCTAAGGTTTGGCTGTGCGAGAAGGCATGCCATCTGGTCGCTTGTAAGATATTGCATCTCCGGTGCGGCGCATCGTTTCAGGGGAAGCGCCAGGATCTGTTGGCACGCCGCCACGCATTCAGGTTGTTCGGATTGCAGATAGCGGGCGAAGGCGTGAAGTGCCGCCAGCCGCTGGTTCCTGGTACGAATGCCACAACCGCGATCCCGCTCGAGATGATTTATGAAAGACTCAATCAACGCCGGAGTAAAACGGTCGGTTTCAAAACGTTCAATGGCCCATCCTTTGTGATCGCGGCAGAACCGTAGGAAAAGGGTCATGGTGTCGCGATAAGCCTTGATCGTGTTGGCGCTGAGGTTTCGCTGCATGGAAAGATACTGCGTCAGATACCGTTGCAGGACCAGCGCAAAGGCCGTGGGTTTCATGGCTGCTCCTCCTCCTCCTCCTCCTCCTCCTCCTCCTCCTATGATGGTCTGTCAACTCCGCGACAAACCGGTTTTCTGTCTAAACGTTGTGCTTGCAAGCACATAATCGTGTTATGATCGTGTTGGCCTGAGCGGAGGATAGGGCAACGCGGGGACGCGACCCGAGCGCCGACTCAGGGGCCAAGATGAGAGGCGGGGCGAGGTATTCGCCCCTGTCCATTCTGCCCACCTCTCAGATTGGCACCAAGGCGGTAAATCCATCCCCGGTTTCATGCGGACGTCTCCTGGTCAACGAGGATGAAGTTGGGGAAGTCCTCGAACACCCAGTCGTTCTTCAACGTCTGGTAGATGATCCCGAGAAACTTCCGGGCCAGAGCGACGATAGCTTTTCCGGTTCCGCGCCGGCCCTTGATCCGTTCGTAGTATTGGTGAAGATATGGGCTGTACCGTTTAGCGATCAGCGCGCACTGGATGAGCACCGTACGGCCGAGCTTGCTGCCCCGTTTGGTGATGCGCCCGGAATGTTGCGTCTCGTTGGAGTTGGAAACGCGAGGAACGATCCCGAAGTAGGCCGCCAGTTTGCCCTCGTCGTCGAAATCGTTCACATCGCCGATGACGGACAGCAATACGCTTGCTCCTACGTCGCCGATGCCCTTGATGCTTTTCAAATTCTCGTATCCCGGCAGCTTCGGCCCTTGCTCGGATATCGCCTTTTCCAGTTCGTCGATGCTCTGGCTGAGACTGCGGATCTGGTCAACGAGCACGCGCAACTCCACGTCTACGGTGCTGCCGAAATACATCCCCAACACCTTCTGGAGGCCTTTTTCGCTGGCCAGGGATTCCTTGCTCAGATTCACGCCGCGGGCGCTCAAAAGGTTGTTCACCTTGTTCTTCAACGCCGTGCGCGATTTCACCAGCGTGTCGCGCGTCTGCGACAGGCTGGCCAGCTCCGCGTGCTCCTGGTCTTTCATACGAACCTCCGGCAACATGTCCTTGCTCAGAAACAGCGCCAATGCGCGTGCGTCATGTTCGTCCGTCTTCTTCACCGACTTCCGAATGACGTGGAACTGTGAAGGGTTGACTACCACCACCCGTGCCACGTGCGGCGCTACCGCGTCGCGAAACAACCGCGTGTTCCCGGTCACTTCCACCGCCACTTCGTCGTCCGGGCGAAGCTTGGACACGAACCGCGGCAACGCATCGAGCTTCAGCGTGGCCAAATACTGACGACCATTTTCCAATTGCGTGCATACCGTGAAGCAATTCCGGTGTAGATCCACTCCCAAATACCGACTCATCGTTCGCGTACTCCTCTTGGTTGCGTTCCCTTTTCCAAGCGGAGTAGACTGGCCTTGCGGCGGTCACCAAACTCCTATTCAAGGTCCCCAAAGGGCCTTACGGTGGCGCTCCGGTCACAGGACTGACTAATCTCCTTTACGAGGTCAAGCCTCAACAAAACGATTCAGCCTGTGACCTGTCTACTCCGAACCTCCACTGAGGTCCGAAGCTTACCGCCTCAAAAACCATTCATACCATCTCCTT
>JAKPPK010000342.1 GCA_029547385.1 Candidatus Latescibacterota bacterium | reverse complement strand
GCTGGGTGGGATCCCGTGCTCGGGCGGCTTGAAAACGATTGTAGGCGACAACGTGATGCTGGTAGGAGATGCAGCCCACCAGGCAAATCCGCTCACCGGTGGCGGCATCGCGACGGGCCTCAAAGCGGGAAGGATTGCGGGGAGAGTGGCTGCGGAAGCGATTCGGGCGGGTGACTGCTCGCGGCGGGCGTTGCAATTGTACGAGGATGAGTGGAACGACCGGCTCGGAAACCTGCACAGGAGATTTTACCGAATCAAGGAGGCAGTATTCAACATTCCTGACGAAACTCTGAACGATCTGGCTGACGTGGTGAACAAAGTTCCGCTGGAAGAGCGGACCATGAACAAAATCCTCGCGCGATCGCTCGCGAAAAAGCCCCGAATCCTCCTCGATCTGGCCCGGGTAATGTTCTGAACCTCGACCGGATTTCGGGACGGGCACACTCCTTGCCGTAAATTCCCCCGAAAAAAAGGGGACGCAACTCGCAAGCTGCGTCCCCTTCGCCAGAGTGCTTCACGCCATTATCGGTCTTTGAGGAAGATTTCTATTACCGGGATTTCCACGTTCGGTTTCTGGATGGGGATTTCCAGAACTACCGTGTTGTCCGTTTCGATGGAGTGGTCGAACGTGTTCTGGAAAATCTTGATCTCGCTCGCATCGTGCAGGAACTGCGCGTACTCGATTCTGTCAGCAATTCCCTTGAGATGCAGATGCCGCAGAGGCCACGCCATCACGTGGAGATAAAGCCGGTTGCCATTCTGAGTGTAGCGGCAATCTGGCGGTGGCGTGTAATCGCTTGCGGTGCAACCGTATATTGATCGACCATTTACCCGCGTCCACTTCCCGATTGCCTGCAGAGTGGCAAGCGCGCGTTCGTCAAACTCACCCCTGCCCGTGGGACCCACGTTGAGGAGCAGGTTTCCTCCTTTGGACACGCTGTCAACAAGCATCCACAACAGAAGCGCCGGCGATTTCCAGTCGAGGTTGTCCCGGTCATATCCCCAGCTTCCATTCAGAGTCTGACAGGCCTCCCACACCACGGGTTTTCCATCAACCTTCACCCACTCCTGCGGTTGCCACTGCTCCGGCGTTTTGATGTCATACCCTTTCTCGAGATCGAGCCGGTCGTCAAGAACGACGTCGGGCATCAGCTTCCGAACAAGTTCGTAGAGCTTCTCGGATTGCCAGTCGTTCCGTCCCTTTCCCCCGTCCGGCTGGGTGGGGTATGAGAAATCGAACCACATGATGTCGATCTTTCCGAAACGGGTCAGCAGCTCCCGGGTCTGGCCGTGGAGGTATTCCGCATACTTGGTGATGTCACGGTCTTTTGCCCGTTCGCGGAACTCTTTGTCGTTCCTCATGGGATGCGTGCAGTCGACGGGAAACTCCGGGTGGTGCCAGTCTATCAGCGAATGGTAGAAACCAACTTTCAGCCCCTCCGCGCGAAACGCCTCCACCATGGGCTTCAAAAGGTCTTTCCCGTAGGGAGTGTTTGTTGCTTTGTAATCTGTCAGGTCGGAATCCCACAGGCAGAAACCTTCGTGGTGCTTGGTGGTGACGACGAAGTACTTCATGCCGGCATTTCTCGCCGCCTTCGCCCATACGGTCGGGTCATAAAGGTCAGGGTTAAAATGGCGGAAGTACACGTCGTATTTCTCGTCAGGTATCATCTCCCGCGATTTCACCCACTCGTGCCGCGCTGGCAGGGCATACAGTCCCCAGTGAATGAACATTCCAAACCTGTCATGGACGAACCAGTCGGTCTTTCCAGGTGTTTTTTCCGGCATCTGCGGCATGATGTGATCTCCTTGAAGTACAGGACGGACTACGAAGTGACGTCGAAAACATGCGAACGCACGCTGACGGCGTCAACGGGGAGGTGTTGCCGAACCTGCTTTGGCCGCCTATTCTTCGGGTACCATGTCGAACCAGAACAGGAAGGGAGCCGACCATGCCGGAATACGATTCGGTTTGCCGGATAACGTACGAGCGGTACGCGGTAGAGATTCGTCCGAATGATTTCACGCTGGCATTGCGGGATCTCGCTCTGGGTGCCGGGTGGATTTCCGGGAAGCCTTTCATCCGTCTTCGCATACCTCGCCCCACCGGCAAACCACCCGTTTACTGGGGCTTTCCAGAACCATATGAATTGGTCGAATGGGATTCATCGTGCCTTTCGGCAGAGGCCGAGGGCAGGCGGCTTGGAGTGGCGCTGGAGGGCCTCCAGACGTGTTACGGGCGTGTTGGAGTGGAGTGCGCGATCATCATCGAGCGCGACCGCGTGAGGTTCGAGGTGGAGAGGGTGACCGGCCTGCCGGCCGGTGCCGAGATCATCGTCGATTTTCCGTACCGCCTCGGCTTCGTTCAGGCTCCCGGAAAGGAACCGGTTCCCGGCGGGGGACTCATATTGCCGCGGGGCGCAGGGATAATGGTGGATTTCTCACAGCGAGAAGGTGCTTTCCCGCTGGAAAACCTGATCTACAGCGGCGGCCAGAACGGCTACTCGATGCCGTTGTTTGGCATATGCGACGGCGTTACCACCCTCGGAACAATTGTCAAAACACCGTACGATTGCTACCTGGTGGGTGAGATCAACTCGGGAGATCCCCCGGCATATGCGGTTTCGCCGGGTTTTCTGTTCGAAGCGGGGCGCCTGGACTACTCACGGCGGGCAGACTACCGTGCCTTTGAGGGGGGCTACGGCGAGCTTGCATCGTGGTATCGGTCGGTTTTGCAGGCTGAGAAGCGTTACAGGACGCTGGAGGAGAAAGCCGAGGGTCATCCCCTGGTCCACACCTTGCCGGGCTCTGTGCTTGCGGAAATGGCCCTTGATTTCAACGGAACAGGTGGCGGGCGAACGCCAGAAGAACTTGCCGACACCGCAAAACGGATGGGCTTCCCGGGTCTGGTGTCGTACGCAACCAACATCTGGCAGCGGCCGTTCTTCGGAACGAACGCAGTGCCGCCGGATCGGGGGACTGAGGAGGACCTCGCCCGAGGTGCGCAGTACGCACGATCGGTTGACAAGGCGTATCACATAAGCGTGTACGAAAACCTCATCGATATGTGGCCCATGACCCCGGGGTACGACCTTGCGATCATGGCCAAGTTGCGTGACGGGTCGCCACGCCCGAACTGGTATGCGGAGCATTTGAAGATGCGGTCGAGTACTGTCTGCTCGGTGTGCCGGCTGGAGACTTCACGCCGTGATCATCCGCACCTGAAGGAACTCATCGGCGAAGGTTCGATCTACATTGACGTCGAGGGCGCGATGGAGTTGAACGAGTGCTTCGATTCGTTGCATCCTCTTACGCGAGAACAAGATGCAGGCATGCGTCGAGAGCTGCTTTCGCATGTCCGGGATCTGTTCGGCACGGTTGCGACGGAATCCATGCCGATGGATTTCCTCGCGGATATCGTTGACGTCGGGGCGTATTTTCCCGTGTACCAGTTCATCGGCTACGGGTGCAGTGACAAACCGTTATTGATCCCTCCTGCCATTCCTATCCCATTGTTTGTCATGGTGTACCATGGTTCCGTGCTGAACATGACACCGAAGTCCACGGATTTCTACACCTGCGATCCGCTCTACGTTCCTCTCTGGGGTTTGATGCCCGACGAAACCGATGAATTTTCCCTACGGATAAGCAAGACGATGCGGGAGACAAGCTACGCTGCGCTCGTTGAGCACCGCTTCCTGACTCCGCCTCGCGTGGACACAGAAAAGGGCTTCCATTCGGCGGATGTCGAGTTCTCAAGGTTTTCTGATGGAACGTGCGTGCTCGCGAATTTCTCCGGCGAGCCATACTCGTGGATGGGGAAGGAAGCGCAGCCGGGGGACTACTTTCTCTGGAGGGAGTGAGCTACTTCCTCGTCCAGCGGAAAAGCGCGGCGCCGATCACAAAGAAAAGCGCATTTGCTCCCCATGCCGCAACAACGGGGTGGAGATCTCCAGATCGTCCGAGCGCCTGCCCGGAGCGAACTACGACGAAGTAGAGGAACCCGACGAGGAACGTGAGGCCGACATACGCTGCGCGTCCACCTCGCCACGAGCGGGCTGCGAGAGGGAAGCCGATCCAGACCATCATAAGGTTCGCGAACGGGAACGCGAATTTCAGATGAAGGTCCACGAGCCATCTGGAAGCATCCCCGCCGACCAACCTGGTGCGCCGGATGTAATCGCGAAGCTCAAGGAAGGACATCTGTTCCGGTAGCTTGTCAACGCGCGCCAGGTCCTCCGGTTGGATTGTGAGCAACGGCAACCTCATCGCCTCCCGCGAGGCGAACACCATGCTGTCCCCCAGAAAGGACCTGTCCAGCGCGCTCTGAAGTTGCCATCCCAGGTCATCCCATACCATCTCCGACGCGTCGATCCGGCGTACGGGGACCCCGCCTCGAAGCTGCACGATTGCGACACGTTGCGCCCGTTTCGCCGCGATGTTGTACCGTTCTGCGTAGAGAATCAGGCCGCTTCTGTCCTGCCTGCACACGTGGAAGGCATGTCCAGACAGAATACCCTGCGGTGCGAGCTGTAGAATTCTGCTGCGTTCGTCATTTGCGCCGGGGACGACAAGCTCGGTGAGCAACAGCGCCGCGAGTGACAGAAGCAATCCGAGCCTCAGCAACGGCAGGGCAACCCGGTACACGCTGATTCCGGCAGCACTTATGGCGACCAACTCATTGTGCCCCCCCATGTCGCCGATCACGAAAAGCGTGGCAAGAAGAACAGCAACGGGCAGGGTGAGCACGAGGATGTAAGGAGCATAATTCCCGTAGTACCGCACAATATCTGACAGCGCGACTTCCCGGGAAAAGAAGTCGTCAAGGTGGTCTATGAGGTCCACCACAACGTACACGACGAGAAATGCCGCCAGCGCGAATGCAACCGTTCGTGAGAACCTGTTGACGACGTAACGGTCGATTCGAGTGAGCACGGAAAACCCCTGTGGCGGTATGTCAGTCTAATGGAAGGCGTATTTCGATCGTTGTCCCCTGCTCGGCGCCCCCCGAACGAGCAGTGATGGTGCCTCCGTGATAATCCTCCACGATTCGTTTGACGAACGTGAGACCAAGCCCCCAGCCGCGTTTCTTTGTGCTCAACCCGGGAAGGAACACTTTAGGGAGATCCCCGGCGGGTATGCCCTTCCCGTTGTCCTCGAACAGAATCCGCACGTGGTTGTCCATCCTGTCCGTCGTGACGCGTATCAGTGCGGTGCCTTCAACGCGCGCGAGGGCGTCAAGAGAGTTGCGAATGATGTTCTCAAATGCCCATCCCAGCAATTCGCGGTTGAGTGGAATCTCCTCCCCGGCCCGGTAATTGCGCTCGATCTGCACGTCTCTCCCCAGCGTTGGCAGGCGAACACGAAAGTAATCCAGGGTTTCGTCGATAACGGGGATCAGAGCCTCCACACGCAATTCCGGTTGTGACCCGATCTGTCCGAAACGCTGAGCAATTCGACGGAGGCGTTCGACATCGTGCGACATGTCGAGGATCACGCCGTCCGCGCGCCGTCGTCTCGCGCCTGCCGCCTCAGCTTCCTCTTTGAGGATTTCGAGCCAGCCGGACAGGCTCGAAATTGGTGTGCCGAGCTGGTGGGCCGTCTCCTTGGTCATCCCTGCCCAGAGGGCCTGCTGTTCACCGGACTTGATCTGCACGAAGCCCCAGAATGCAATACCCGCGAAAACCAGTGTTACTATCGCCGCCACGACCGGCATCCAGGCGATGCGACGGAGGAATGCGCTCTCCGCCACGTGGATCTCCATCTGGAGGGACCGGTTATCCGGCAATGGAACCAACACCTTGCGAGGCGGCATGGACCGGTCCATGTCCTCAACCACCCGCCTGATGCGTGCCGTGGCTTGCGGGGAGCGGGCTGTGTCGGGAACATCGATCCCTTTCCACGACACCGGGTTACCGGTGTCATCCGTCACGATTACGGCGACCGGCATCTCCCGAATGAGGTCGAACAGGAGGCGCAATTCCCCGGGCGTAATGGTAGGATCGCTGTAGGCTCTGGGAAGGATTTTCTCGGCGTACAGTTTTGCCACGCGTTGGGCATCCTGTCGCAGCGTTCTGACGACCAGCAGCGTGTACAACACGAACGCTGCCACGACAATCGCCCCGAGAGCAAAAAGCCCCGGGCGCAGCCATCGCAGCCTTACCCACGCGCCCGGACGGCGGTGGGCTCCGGACCGCACCGGCGAGAACGGTGACAACGAGTAGCTCACTGCGCGCCTTTGCCTGTCAGCATCACCCAGATTGTCCTGAGTATGATCAGGAAGTCGAAACGGAGCGACATGTTCTCGATGTAATAAAGGTCATACTTGAGCTTCTCGCGGACGTCGTCAAGGGTCTGGTCATATGCATGTTTCGTCTGTGCCCATCCGGTAATACCCGGCGTAACAAGAAGCCGACGTCGGTAAAGCGGGATCTCCGCTGCGAGGCGCTCGACGAAATAGGGGCGTTCAGGGCGGGGACCGACAAGGCTCATTTCGCCCCGGAGAACATTCCACAGTTGAGGCACCTCGTCAATGCGCAGCTTCCGAATAATCGATCCGACCGTCGTGATGCGGGGATCGTTTTTCTGCGCCCACACAGGCCCGGTTGCCTTCTCCGCGTTCGGTATCATGGATCGGAATTTGTGGAACCGGAACACGCGTCCATCCTTACCGACGCGGTCCTGGGAGTAAAACACCGGGCCTTTGTCCTCCAGCCAGACCGCCAGCGC
>JAKPPK010000339.1 GCA_029547385.1 Candidatus Latescibacterota bacterium | reverse complement strand
AACGCCCATTCCAAGAACGAGCGCTACCAGCATCCAGTTGAGTGAGACGGAAGCCAGGCGCCAGGCGTCCGCATGGTTTTTTCGCGCAAGATGCTCGCGGATACCCGGCATGAAGGACCGTTCGACCACGTCCTCACCAAGAACGTCCCGAAAAAGCGTCGGTATGGTGAGTGCTGCGATGAACGCATCTGCGGAAGCACCCGCGCCGAAAACGACCGCGGTGACAAGCTCTCGCACGAACCCGGCGGCGCGACTTACGAGTGTTCCCAAAACCTGGAAGGACAGGTACCCGAAGATTTTGCGCTGAGGAGACGGGAATGGGTGATCTTTGACAGGGGAGACATTTGCATTTCGCGCTTCAGCCATTGCCTCAGAAACCGTCCCGTCTTTGAGCGAAATCTGCATCAAGAGTAATATGCCCACGGCACGGGGATCGCTGCAAGGAGGGAACAACTGCTTTCCGGGCAGATTCGGCAGGCCCCACGTACCGACGAGTCGAAGAACCGTCACATCTCCAATTGAAGCGCTGGCGAGGCTGCGAGGGCCGTTCCACCAGATTCGTCAGTGACTCCTCAATCAAAAGAACGGTGGAACGAACTCGGCCTGACGGGTGTTTTTAACGGTACGGAGATTGCGTGTACTGCATGCGACTCAACCTGGGTTTGATTCCGTCAAGACCTGAAACAAAAGCGCTCCAAAGGACTTTCGACATGAAAGAGATTGAAGTGACGCAGACCCCCGAGCCAAGGCCCCTTTCAAGACCACGCCCCAAGCAACCTGCGGAGCAACCCGCAAAGGCTTCGGACATCATCGACGAAGCCCACATAGAGGGATTGTTGTCTTCATCCAGGTCTGCCGACAAATCTGAGATCCGAGAGATACTGGATCGGGCGAAGGAACTGCACGGGCTCACCCATGAGGAAGTCGCGCGTCTGTTGATGGTCGAGGACCCGGATCTCCTCGCGGAGATGGGGCACGCCGCACGCTGGGTGAAAGAGGAGATCTATGGCCGAAGGCTTGTGTTCTTCGCGCCACTGTACATGTCGAATGAGTGCGTGAACAACTGCCTTTACTGCGCATTCCGGCGAGACAACAAGGAGGTGCCGCGAGCCACTCTCACGATGGACCAGATCAGGGAGGAGGTGGAAGCGTGCGAGAGGATTGGCCAGAAGCGCCTGCTCCTGCTCGTAGGGGAATTCGGGCCTCTCTGCCAGATCGTGGACTACCTTGAACAGGCAATCGCGACTGTGTACGCGACAAAAAAGGGGCCAGACGAGGTGCGGCGGGTCAACATCAACGTGCCGGCTCTTGATGTCGAGCATTTCAAGCGACTGAAAGCCGCAAGAATCGGTACGTACCAGTTGTTCCAGGAAACGTACCGTCGCTCGACGTTCGAGCGTGCGCATCCGGGAGGCCCGAAATCGCGGTACGACTACCACCTTCAGGCGATGGACAGGGCGCAACTCGGCGGAGTTGACGACGTGGGAATAGGCGCTTTACTGGGTCTGGACGACTACCGCTTCGAGGTTCTGGCGATGGTGATGCATGCGGAACACCTCGACCGCACATTCGGAACCGGACCTCACACGATCTCGGTACCCCGCATCAACCCGGCAGAAAACGCCCCGTGGGCCATGAATCCGCCTCATCCATTGACTGACGAAGAATTCAAGAAGGTTGTCACGATCCTTCGGTTGGCCGTGCCGTATACGGGTCTGATTCTTTCCACTCGCGAGAACCCAAGTCTGCGGCGAGAAGTTTTCGCACTCGGTATTTCTCAGCTTTCAGCAGGCTCGAGAACGCAACCCGGCGGATACAAAGCGGATGATCCTGAAGAACTGGCTCAGTTCTCCCTCGGGGATCACCGCCCGCTGGACGAGGTTCTACGGGAAGTCGCGTCGCTCGGGTACATACCCAGTTTCTGCACGTCCTGTTACCGATCCGGTAGAACGGGAATGGATTTCATGGACCTCGCGAAACCGGGCCTCATCAAGCAGTATTGCCTCCCGAACGCGTTGTCCACGTTTGCGGAATACCTCGAGGACTATGCCTCCCCCGAAACAAAGGAAATCGGCATCAAGGCGATCGAGGAACACATCAAAGGGATCGATTCGGAGGCGCTGCGCCGCACGTCGCGCGCCCTTGTCGACAGGGTTCGAAAAGGTGAACGCGACGTGATGGTGTAACGATCGCCCATCACATTGTGCTTCCTGCTCAATTGTGAGATACGGTGCTCATCTATGATGCGCACCGTTTTTCTTGTCTGTGTTTTTCGACGCATTCTTCCGGCTTTTGTGCCGCGGGAGAACCTTGATGTGCGTGCAGGAACAACGCACGTGGGGACGAAAAGGAAGTCTGCCGCAGACTCCCCACGGTGCTTTCGGCGACAGAAACCGTCCGGTGGACCCATCTGCGGCCCCATGCGGATGAGTGTCATTGTCTCTGACAAACGTCCGGGGAGCGATGTTGCGGTACGAGGTTTGCACTTGTTTCGCACTCGGTGTGAATGTCCGCAATCGGACGCACCCGGGTTCGAGGCTTATTCTTAGTAACTGGGCCTTTTGGATCAATCCACACAGATGGGAGACCCATGATTTCCACGACGGAGTTCGCGTCTATCGCGCGCCTCGACAATGGACACAAGAACCGCGAGGTTGATCTTGCTGCCGTTGACGAGATCCTTGACTCTTACAAACCGCTGGCCCCCCATGCGCTGATTCCCATACTCCAGGACGTTCAGGAGCATTATGGGTTCTTGCCCGAAGCTGCGCTTGATCGGATAGGCCGTGCACTGGACATCTCGACAACCCGCATTTTCGGCGTGGCGACATTTTACAACCAGTTCCGGCTGCACCCTCTTGGCAAGCATGTCATTCGTATCTGCCGGGGTACTGCCTGCCACGTCAAAGGCTCCGCCGCGTTGTTGGACACTCTGGAAATGGAACTCAACATCAAGGCCGGGTCCACAACAAAAGACGGGCTTTTCAGCATTGAAACGGTGGCCTGTATCGGTGCGTGTTCCATCGCTCCTGTTGCCATGGTTGGCGACAAATTCCACGGACGTTTGACGGTGAAGGATATTCCCCGTCTGGTCAAATCGCTGAAACGTGAAGATGCCAAAGGCGCAGCCGAAAAAGCGGTTGCTTAAGAGATGAGGCCAATGATGTTCAAATTGCTAGAACCGTGTTGCTCCAAGTGCTGGCACTCCGCGGAGAAACGCTGCCCCGACGTGGTCTACTGCGCTCTCCACGGGCCCCAGTGCCACGAGGACGCAGCATGCAGCGCACTGCGCAAGGAACGTAAAGACCGTGCTTCAGGAGATCTGCTTGAGTGTCCCGTGGTTCACATCGGAATGGGCACCTGCGGCATGGCAGCCGGCGCACAGGCAGTGTATGACGCATTCCTTGCAGAAATCGCCGCTCGCAATCTTTCCGTGGACGTTATGCCGGTCGGGTGTTACGGCTACTGCGAAAAGGAAGTTCTGATAGACATCCAGTTGCCTGGAAAACCCCGCGTTTTTTACGCGAATGTCACTCCCCAACTTGCGAAACGTCTCGTGGAGCATGTGCTGATCGAGGGGAAATGTGCCTCAGATATCGCTCTTGGCTGGCTTGGGAACGACGGCGTTGTTATGCCTGAAGGCTCAGATCTGCCGCGCATCACGGACATTCCGTTCTTCAAACCGCAATTGAAAATCGTTCTGGAAAACTGCGGGCTGGTTGATCCGGACAGCCTTGACTCCTACATCGCCACCAACGGTTTCAGCGCACTTACCAAAGTGCTCAAAAAGATGAAGCCGGAAGAGGTGATCGCGGAGGTCCAAGCCTCCGGGCTTCGGGGGCGGGGCGGCGCAGGATTCCCCACCGGAAAAAAGTGGGAATTCGCAAACAAGGCAAAAGGCGACCGCAAATTCATCATCTGCAACGCGGACGAAGGTGACCCCGGGGCGTTCATGGATCGGAGCGTACTGGAGAGTGACCCCTATCGCGTGATCGAAGGACTCGTGATCGGCGCGTACGCGATTGGTGCGCACGAGGGGTACATCTACATCCGTGCGGAATACCCTCTGGCGGTCGCACGACTCAAACGTTGCATCGCCGATGCCGAGACAGCGGGGCTTCTCGGAGACAACATCCTCGGGACGGGATTCGACTTCCATCTGAAACTCAAAATGGGTGCGGGCGCGTTTGTGTGTGGCGAGGAAACCGCGTTGATTGCCTCAATCGAGGGAAGCAGAGGCATGCCGCGGCCCCGGCCACCTTTCCCCGCAAATTCCGGTTTGTGGGGATGCCCCACGAACATCAACAATGTGGAAACCCTTGCGAACATCACCACGATAATCAATCGTGGGGGCGCCTGGTTTGCGGGGATCGGAACGCCGGGCAGCAAAGGCACAAAGGTTTTCGCCCTCACCGGAAGGATCAACAACACCGGCCTTGTGGAAGTGCCGATGGGTCTGCCGTTGCGAGAGGTGATTTACGAGATCGGTGGCGGCATTCCTGGAGGCAAGCGCTTCAAGGCCGTTCAGCTCGGTGGGCCTTCCGGAGGATGCGTTCCGGAAAGTCTGCTCGACACCCCGGTTGACTATGAGTCTATCAAGGGAACCGGGGCGATCATGGGTTCCGGTGGAATGGTGGTGATGGACGAGAGCACCTGCATGGTGGACGTCGCCCGTTACTTCATGAGTTTTGTCCAGGGTGAATCGTGCGGGAAATGCATTCCGTGTCGGGAAGGCACCAAGAGGATGCTCGAAATCCTCGAACGAGTTGCCATGGTGAAACCCGAACGGAACACGGACGACCAACTGCGTCGTTTCGATGGCGCCATGCTTCTGGAATCCCTGGCGCACATCGTTGCCGACACATCGCTGTGCGGTTTGGGGCAGACGGCGCCGAACCCGGTTCTCAGCACCTTGAAGTATTTCCGCGACGAGTATGAAGCTCACCTGTTTGATAGAAAGTGTCCCGCGGGGGTATGTCGCGGGCTTCTCACCTACAGGATTGATACGTCCAAATGCACAGGATGCGGTTTGTGTGCCGCGAAGTGCCCGCAGGGCGCGATTCTGGGCGAGAAGAGACAGGCTCATTTTATCGTATCAGAACGATGCATAAGCTGCGATGCGTGCCGTCAGGTGTGTAATTTCGGCGCAGTGCTCGCAGAGTAGTACTCGCGAATTTGTTATCGCGCTTCGAGGGCAACGGGAATTCACGACAACAGACGGTGTGCGCAACGTTCTGCAATGTTGTTCCGTTGCTCGGATAACCGAACCATATGGCGCACAGGATGAACAGGCCTTAATCTATGCCTACCGTTGACCTCACTATCAATGGCCGTGAAATAACAGTCGAAGCGGGTACGACCATTCTGCAGGCTGCTCGTCTGGCAGGCTTTCAGATACCCACTCTCTGCTATCTCAGTGGTCTTTCTCCGACCGGAGCCTGCAGGGTATGCGTCGTTGAAGTGGAAGGGGCACGCACGCTCGTTCCGTCGTGCGCATTTCCTGTCGCAGACGGAATGGTTGTCCGGACGCATACTGCCCGTGTCAGAGCGGCGCGGACTGCGATCGTCCAGCTTTTGCTCGCGAACCACCCGCAGGAATGCCTCACGTGCGTGCGCAACGGGGACTGCGAGCTGCAGACGCTCACCCGCGAGTTGAACATCCGCGAAATCCCTTACCAGGGGGAGCGGAGGCTTGCCCCGGTTGATTCCTCGAGCCCCGCGATAGAACGCGATCCGGAGAAGTGCATTCTCTGCGGCAGGTGCGTCCGTGTCTGCCAGGAAATCCAGAATGTCGGCGCCATTTCGTTCACCAAGCGCGGCTTTCAGAGCGAAGTCGCACCGGCGTACGACAGGCAACTGGACATCACTTCCTGCGTCAATTGCGGGCAATGCATCATCCAGTGCCCTACGGGCGCGCTGCGAGAGCACTCCTCTGTGCGCAAAGTCTGGGAATGGCTGCAGGATCCGAACATGCACGTGGTGGCGCAAACCGCACCTGCTGTTCGGGTAGGTATCGGCGAGATGTTCGGCGCCGCTCCCGGGGGTATTTACACGGGCCAACTCGTCACCGCGCTTTCTAATATCGGTTTCGACCGCGTGTTTGACACCAACTTCGCCGCAGATCTCACGATTGTCGAAGAAGCAACGGAACTGGTGCGTCGAGTGAAGAACAACGAGCCGTTGCCGATGATCACGTCGTGCAGCCCTGGGTGGATCAAGTACTGTGAGCATTACTACCCGGACCTGATCCCGCACCTGAGCACCTGCCGGTCGCCACATGAGATGCTGGGCGCGCTGATCAAGAGCTATTATGCCGAGCAGTACGGAATTTTCCCCGGCAATATCGCCGTCGTGTCCATCATGCCGTGCACCGCGAAGAAGTTCGAAACTGAACGTCCTGAGCTTGAGACAAACGGGTTCCCCAGCGTGGACGCAGTTTTGACGGTTCGCGAGATTGCCCGCATGATAAAGACTGCCGGCATCGACTTCCTGAACCTTCCGCCGCGTGATTTCGACAATCCGCTGGGTACTTCCACGGGGGCTGCGGACATTTTCGCGTCTACCGGTGGCGTCATGGAGGCGGCACTCCGAACTGCGGCGTTCTACCTCACCGGCAAGGAACTCGCTAACGTTGACTTCCGCGACGTGCGTGGTCTTCGTGGCATCAAAGAAGCGACGATCAAGATCGGTGACATGGATGTGAATGTTGCCGTGGCGAGTGGACTGGCCAACGCGAAAGTGCTTATGGACCAGATCCGCAAGGGCGAAAGTCCTTACGCGTTTATCGAGATCATGGGATGCCCGGGCGGTTGCATCAACGGGGGTGGGATGCCGCAGGGTTCAAACGTGGAGACGGTCCGCGCTCGAATGCGCGCGATTTACACGATAGACCAGACGAAGGTGTACCGCCGTTCACACCAGAACCCCGCGATCCGGAAACTGTACGAGGAATACCTTGGCGAACCCGGTTCTGAACGTGCACACCACCTGCTCCACACTACTTACATGGCGCGCGAGCGCAGTTAAAGGAAAGGCGTGAAAATCAATGGCTGAAACAGTACTCGTCATTGACGACGATCAGGACTTCCTCGAAGCGACCGAGACTCTTCTCGATGCGATGGGGTTCAATGTCGTCACCGCAGCTTCCAGCAGCGCGGCCATGGAGGCCGTCGAGAAAGTCACTCCCGATGTGATCCTGCTTGACGTGATGATGGAGAGAGCTGATTCGGGCTTCACCCTCGCTCAGCGCTTCAAGAGGAAACCGGAACTGGCGAAAACACCGATAATCATGGTGACGGGAGTCAGCGAGCACCTGGGGCACCGTTACAGTCTGGATACTCCTCAGGAGCGCCAATGGATTCGAGCAGACCTGCTCCTCGAAAAGCCACTCCGGCCGGAGGATCTACTCGGCCACATCCGACAGGTGTTGGAGCAGGCGCATGAGAACAGCGCCGCGCATCACTAGGAGTGTTGTTCGGGGACGGCGCCAAACGCAAACTGTCCCCCGGTTGCGTTGAGCGCCTGTTTCCCAGTGCCCGGCGACCTCACGGTCGCCGGGCGTTTGTTTCTGGCCTTGCGTTTTGTTCAGGAGAGGAGACCGGCTTCCACGAGCAGCTTCCGAAGCCTTTCCCTGTTCGCGGCGCTGAGAGGGGCGAGCGGTTGTCGGACGTGCCCCACGGGGTACCCTACCATACTCATCGCTTCTTTGATAGGACCCGGGTTCGTCTCCAGGGCAAGCAACGCTTTTGAGAGGAGGAACAATCTCTGGTGCAGTTCGAGTGCCTCTTCGCGTTTCCCTTCCTCCCAGGCGGCAACAAGGCGGGCCATTTCGCGCGGAAAGAGATTCGCAACCACCGATATGACGCCAGTCCCCCCAACGGACAGCAGGGGAAGCGTCAGCGCGTCGTCGCCTGACATCACGGCGCACCGGCCTCGTGTCCGGATTACCACCTCGCTCATCTGATTGATGTTTCCGCTCGCTTCTTTGATACCCACTACATTATCGAGGTACGAAAGTTTCTCGGTTGTCTCCGGCTCCATATTGATGCCGGTGCGGCTTGGAATATTGTAAAGCACCAGTGGGATTCCGACTTCGTTCAGTCGCTCTATGTGCGCAATGAGACCTGCCTGTGACGGCCGGTTGTAGTACGGGAGTACAATCAGCGCCCCGTCAGCACCCACCAGCTTGGCGTGCTGGGTCATGTGGACCGCTTCCCGCGTGGAGTTCGAGCCCGTGCCGGGGACCACAGGGATGCGCCCCGCCGCTGCCTCCACTGCCGTCTCGATAACAGCTTCGTGCTCCTCATACGTCAGCGTCGGCGACTCGCCAGTGGTTCCTACGGGAACCAGTCCATCGGTGCCCTGCTCGATGTGCCATTCGACAAGTTCACGCAAGAGCGCGTGGTTAACGCGGTCATCGGACGTAAACGGGGTAACCAGAGCAACAAAAGATCCACGTAGCTGCAACATTTTCGTCACCTTTTCGACATGGAGCACACGGGCCCGTCTGCACACGGACGCCGTCCCGGAATGCTCATCAACTCAGCTCAGGCCGCCGGCACACGGCATTACAGCTTGTGTAGTATAGGGCATGCAGGGAACCACGTCAACGCGTCCTGGCCTTACAAAAAAAACCGGCGGTTTTGCCCGCCGGTTTGCAAATGCGGCACAGTGCCGTGTGTCATGCTTCGCGCATCCACCAGTTCTCAAAAAGAAGTTCTGCCTTCGCGCATCGCCGGCGCGCCTTCGATGTTACGCGGCCGATGCGACGACGCGATGTACTGCTTTTCCCCACCCGGGGCTTGAGGATCTGTTTACCTTCCATTCTGCCGATATTCAGGTCGCCTCTGCTCACGGGAACCTCCTGTCGGGTGGATTTCACTTCCTTCCTGCTTCCTCTCTGGAAGCCCCAGAACTCGACCGCAGCGTTTTTGGGTCCTTGGTAACGCCGTTGCTCTGTACCGACCCAATCTTTGTAACTCAATCAGCAGACGGAAGGTTCCCGCCCAGAACTGCATTGCAATGGATTCCCCTGTCCCGCAACGAGTTGCCTCAAAACCGGTAATCAACCTCTTTGAGGTACCCGCATTCGTGTGCCGCCTTCATGAACAAAAGAATCCCACGGAGCTGGTAACTGAGAAGTTGACAATTCGGCCACACGAGCTCCGGCATGAGGCAGATTCCGTCTTCGAATTCCACGAACTGCCCCGGGATCCTCATGTGGTCGACCTGCAGTCCCCGGTCGAGGCAGTATTCCAGCATTCTCATGCCCTTGCGAACGAGGTCTCTGTCCCGGGCAAGTTCCCACGCGCAACCGATTGCGCCCAACGTCAACGTGGCGGCCTGCTGCATGGGGAAATTCTGTTCCGGGCCGTTCACATACGTGGGGATGCCTTCAGGGCTTGTCGCGCGCCTGTCGCTGATACTCCGAGTCACTTCCAGACACAGGTTCTTTGCGATCTCATTCCGGGAAATCTTGAACACATGGTATGCGCCTATGGCCACCGTTGCGCTGTGGAACGCATTCACGCTGGACACACCGGGGGTTTCGCCGAAACCCTGTGTGAGGCCTTCGTGTTCAGCGAAATACGTATGAAGCTGTTCTACCATCCACTGCATCAATTCCAGGAGTTCGTCCCGATTCGTCACTTCCCAGATCGCGGCAAGCTGGATAAGGCCCCACCCC
>JAKPPK010000326.1 GCA_029547385.1 Candidatus Latescibacterota bacterium | reverse complement strand
TTCGTGCGCGGTCCGGTGTTCACAAACGTGCTCCTCGCAGACGAGATCAATCGCGCTCCGCCGCGAACGCAGTCAGCGCTTCTCGAAGCCATGCAGGAACATCATGTGACAAGTAGCGGGCAGACGCACAAGCTCGCAGAGCCATTCTACGTCCTGGCGACACAGAATCCCATTGAGCAGGAGGGAACCTATCCTCTTCCAGAGGCGCAATTGGACCGTTTCATGTTCATGTTGTGGGTTGATTACCCGTCCGCCGACGAGGAAGTCCAGGTTGTCCGCTCCACAACCGGTGAGGATTCTGGAAAGGTATCCACGGTACTCCAGCGTGACGAAATCATCGAAGCTCAGGCTCTCGTTCGCAGAGTCCCCGTGGATGGGAACGTGGTCCTGCGGGCGGTGAACCTCGTGCGACGCACCCGTCCGATCGAAGGCAGTCCCGATTTCGTGAGGGACTACGTGTCGTGGGGGGCCGGACCGCGGGCAAGTCAGTACCTCATTCTGGCCGCCAAGTCGAAAGCCTTATTGGAAGGGCGCAAGACCCCCGCTCCGGAGGATGTCGACGCGCTGGCGCTTCCCGTTCTGCGACACCGCATCGTCACGAACTTCAACGCGGAGGCCGCGGGCGTGAAAACACCGGACATCATTGCGCGTCTGTTGGAATCCGCATGAACGTCGAGAGCAATCGCGCTGCAACTCAGTATCGGAGATTCCTTGATCCGCAGACGTTGGCGCGTCTGAAGGGTCTCGATCTGGTCGCCCGGTTCGCCGTTGAAGGGTTCATGGCGGGGCTCCACAGAAGTCCTTTTCACGGCTTTTCGGCCGAGTTCTCCGACCATCGCCAGTACATTTCCGGTGATCCCATCCGACACCTTGACTGGAAGGTATACGCAAAAACCCAGCGGCTCTACCTGAAACGATACGAAGAGGACACGAATCTCCAGGCCTACCTGCTTCTCGACCGTTCGGGTACTATGGCGTATGGAAGCGACGGCCTCAGCAAGTGGGACTATGCCCGCATGGTGGCGGCTTCATTGGCTCATCTGCTGCTTTCCCAGAGAGACGCTGTCGGCTTGGCGTTGTTCGACTACGACGTGCGACGTTGGCTGCCCGCCCGTTCCACGCCCGGTCATCGTGATGCCCTCCTTGCAGAAATGGACCGCTTCCCCGCAGAGAATCCTACCGATCCCTCGTCGGCGCTTCATGTTCTGGCGGAACGGGTGCGCAGGAGAAGCCTTATCATACTTATCAGTGACATGCTGATTCCCGCCGGTGCGGTTGCCCCTTCCTCAGGCGTCACGCTTGCGGACGCCATGGTTGAGCGGTGGGTGAACTCGTTGAAACATTTCCGGCACCAGGGACATGATGTGCTGGTGTTCCATGTACTGCATCGCGACGAGGTGGATTTCGAATTCTCAGGTTCGGTGGAGTTTGCGGGTCTCGAAGGAGAACCCGGTTTGTTGGTGGACACGTGGTCGGTTGCCCACATCTACCGGCAACAGATGAGCACGTATCTGCGTGCGGTAGAAAAAGCGTGCGGGGAGATTCACGTGGACTACCACCGTCTTTTCACTTCCTCTCCACTTGATCTCGCGCTGTCTTCATGCCTGGACAAACGGCGGCGGTTGGGGTAGCGACGTGGCCGGGGTGCAGGTTCACTGCGTTCGGGCCGGTTTGTTCCAGAGTGGCGTTCAGATTCCGGTTCTTCGCAGCAGGGACGACGGGACGTGAGCAAACGAGTTCTCATCGCGGTGATGACGGGCGTCGTCTGCATGCTGGCGCGTCCCCCCGGATCGCAGGCGGCAGTCCTCACCGTTCTGCCTCCTGCCCATCGCTTCGAGTTGGATTCCACCACGGGTGTGCACTACACAGTGCTGGCTGACTCGGGCAAATCCGCGAATCTGTACTTCCACCAGCGCTCGTGGCTTTCGGATAATTCGGTTGTCCTCTACACCGGGCCAACCAGTGCCCAGCGATTGATGGGGTACATTCAGGCTACCGGCGAACGAATCGTCATCGGCAATATCACCGGCGCAACCGCGGCGGCGAGACGCAACTCGGTGTTCGGCATGCGCGACAGGAAGCTTGTCGAAATCGCGCTGTTGATCACCATATCGAACGATCCACGAAGCGTGCCTTCACGGGTCGAGGCGACGGAACGCACGATACGAACGCTCACGTTCACGTCGCAGGTCAACGCCAACTACGATGACACGTTTCTTTCCGTCTACGAAAACAACGAAAGCATAACGCCCAAACGCTACTCGGTGTACAGGATTTCCGTTTCAAACGGTGAAATGATCGAGGTCTGCAGAGCGAGCTCGAGCATTTCCCACCTCCAGTGGAGCCGTGGTCCTTCTAACCTCCTCATGTACTCAGGGAATGACGATGCAAGGCTCTGGGTGGTGAATCCTGCGGAAGGCGTTCCTCGCAACGTCTACGTCCAGGTGCCCTCAATGGGCGAATGGGTTACGCATGAGTCATGGTGGGTCAATGACCAGATCCTGTGGTGCGGCGCTCCGTGGCCCGCCGGGTACGAACTTGACCCGCAACGAGGCGAGTACCACCACGTGAACGTATTGGACCTTCACTCGGGGATTTCGCGGATCGTTGCGGCGGGCTCGTGGCTGCCGGCTCAGGAAAACTCGGAACGGTGGAAACGCAACTTCCACCACGCCTGCGGCGACGAAGACGGACGATGGATTGTCGCGGACAGTTTCAGCGGGGTGCTGACGCTTACCGAGGGAAAAACCACTCGAACGCGACTTTTCACCGTCGGGCACCGCACGTATGGCGGCGGCGAACACTCCCACCCGAGTTTCGACCGGCTCGGAAAGCAGGTCGTGTTCGTCACGAATCGATTTGGTGAACCGCGGGTATGCGTGGCTCGCATCCCTGACGATTGGAGGGCGGAATCCGCCCCGATTATCACGTCCGTGGAACCCGCGGCTGAGCCACCGCAACGACCAGGCGATCTCCCCTTTTCCATTCCGGCCTTGTTTCCGAGTGAACCAAACCCGTTCAACCCGGCCACGCTGATACGGTTCTCGGTTCCGCGGACGGAGAGAGTAGTTCTGAACATCTATGCGATTAACGGCCAGCTTGTCTGCACGCTTGTGGACGCCACCAGGCAACAGGGCGAGCATTCCGCCCGTTGGGAGGGCCGCGATTCCAGTGGTCGCCTTGTGGGCGCTGGAGTATACCTGTGTCGGCTCGTAACACCGAGTGGGACCGCCACGGAACGGATTGTAGTCGTGCGGTGAACGGCTTTCGTGTGTAAGGATATGGACAGAATGAACAAAACCGCGAAGCTTCTCATGTTTTTGCTCGTGTTTCCCGGGTCCTTTCTGGTGCGCGCAGCGCGTGCAACGGACAGCACGTACGTGCTCACTGTGCTCCCACGAGAGGATCGTACAGAACGCGACAGCGTTACGTTCGTGGACTACACGTATCTGACCACCACCAATCCGTCGACCGGTCTCTATTTTCACCAGCGTGCATGGCTGCCCGACAATTCCATGGTGGTTTTCGAAAGCGAACACGGGTTGACCGGGTATCTGATGCACACCGGAGAACTGGTGGTGATCGGACGTGTGAAAGGCGCAACCGTAGCTGCGAGGCGGAACTCCATTTTTGGCATGCGTGGTAACAACGTCATCGAAATTGCGCTTGCTATCACCGCGAGTGCGAATCCCGGTGAGAATCCGTCTCAGGTGGTGGCAACGGAACGAATTATTGCGACGCTGCCCGGCAGATCGCAGATCAATGGCAACTACAACGACACCTTCCTTTCCACGTTCGTCGCGCCGACAATTTACCAGATAAGTGTAGCGACAGGGCAGGTACGCGAGGTGTGTCGCATCGGGCCACCGGTCAAATGGCGAGGTCACCTCCAATGGAGCCGTACGGCGTCGAATCTTCTGAGCTTCGCCGGCGGAGACGACAGACACGTCGAGGGTGGACCTGATAGAATCTGGGTTGTGGATCCGAACGAGGGTATTCCTCGACCCGTGTACGCCCAGATTCCCGGCGAACTCGTAACTCACGAGTCCTGGTGGGTGAATGACCAGATCCTTTTCTGTGGTGCGCCGCGCGCGTTCGGATTCGAGACCGATTCGTTGAGCGGCGAATACTCCCATGTGAAAGTCCTTGACCCGAGGACTGGCACAGTCAGGATCATCGGTGCGGGATCATGGATGCCCGGCGTATCGGCACGGGATCTTTGGACGCGGAACTGGGGGCACTGTGCAGGTAGCGACGACGGAAACTGGGTCGTTGCGGACAATTTCCACGGTGTTATCGCGCTGTTTGGCGGCAAATCTTCGCGCGCGAGATTGTTGACGGTAGGCCACCGGGTATATGGCGGTGGTGCTCACGCGCACCCCAGCTTTGACAGGGAAGGCAAAATTGTCGTGTTCACTTCGAACCGACTCGGTGAGCCTCGTGTCTGCATCGCACGTATCCCGTGGCGCGCAGGATCGTTCTGACCGCGTTACCGGGCGGCAACCCTCCGAACAGGCTGCAACCACAGACCCGGGGGTACGCCTGCTGTGAGAACATATGGCGCCAAACGGGGGACGGGGTATTTTGTCGGTTACGCTTTCTTACCGTTTGAAACGAAACCCCGCTGACAGAGGAAATCCAGAATCTGCTCCGTATTCATTTCCGGCGTGCAGGCGACGGTGTCCAACATTACCTCCGGATTGACCGGCGGCTCGTACGGATCGTCAATTCCGGTGAACCCCTTGATCTCACCTCGCCGCGCTTTTGCGTACATCCCCTTCACGTCCCTCTGC